>CAYFTS010000036.1:0-5958 GCA_964346135.1 uncultured Candidatus Bathyarchaeia archaeon
CCCTAACCTTCACTTGGGACACAACAGGTGTGAAAGCGGGAGCCCACACCATAACAGCCGTAGTGACCGTCCTAGAAGGCGAAACGGATACGGCTGACAATACGCTTAAGAGCGCCGAAAGAGTTACAGTAACGGGGCGTCCAGCGACACCTATCCCCCTTGAACTGCTCATCGGCACCGTGATAGTGATTGTAGTTATCGCAGTAGTCGTGTACGCTCTTAGACGAAGAAAGAAACCGACACTCGAATAAATCTCACATTCCCTTCCTACACCATCCAGAATTACAGAAAACCACAATTTTATCCACAAGAAGAAACACTAAACCATCCAAAGATAGATTTGAACACCAACACAAAATAAAAAATATCATAAAACATCCTACAGAGTAAAATTTAAATTAAATGGTTCACATCAACAATATAACACAGTGATGTCAAAAGGAGAAGAAGAAAATAACTGTCGCACAGATGGAGTGGACCTTTATGCGGCCAATTTCTCAAATGCTAGTTAGCCTACCTAGAACAAATGTCACGATACAAACAGAGAAGCTCCTCCTAGCCCTTCAAGATAAGATAAAAAATAAACACGTGGTGCACTACTTCTCCTCAATTCTTGAAAAGCTAGATGGGTGGTTGCTCCCATGGGACTGAGAAACTATATAATTAGAAGGTTAATATTAATTATCCCTATCTTTTTCTTGATTTCCATATTAATATTTGTGTTAATCCATGCTGCCCCTGGCGACCCGACACAGGTCATGTTTGGTGGACGTCCTCCAGATCCGGAGATAAGGGAACAAATAAAAATTGACCTAGGCCTTGATCAACCAGTTTTTGTCCAATACTTAATATGGGTGAGCAGAATACTGCATGGCGACCTCGGATTCTCATATGTCAGTAATCAAAAGATATGGACGATGATAGCTGGGCGGATCCCGATCACATTGGAACTTATGCTCACCGCTGAAATCGTGTCGGTGACAATTGCGATTGTTTTAGGGGTTATTGCCGCTGTTAAACAGTACTCCCTAACTGATGCTCTGTCTTCAGTAGGGGCGCTAATTGGTTATTCGCTGCCTAGCTTTTGGATAGCACTGATGTCACTGATAGTTTTTGCACTGTGGTTAGGCTGGCTTCCCCCAGCGGAAGGGCTACGAACCGTAGGCGTAGTGTTTGCTTCGCCTTTCCACGCATTATATGACCATTTAAAGCATCTTGTACTTCCAGTTTCAATCCTCGTCTTGGGGTGGACAGCTTATCTTTTCCGAATGGTGAGGTCGAGCATGCTGGATGTGTTAATGCAAGATTACATCACCACTGCCCGAGCAAAAGGTCTAAGAGAAAGGGTTGTAATCTACAAACATGCCCTAAGAAACGCTCTGCTTCCCGTAGTGACATATGAAGGTTATTCCATAGGATTTCTGTTCGGCGGTGCAGCTGTCATTGAGTCAATATTTGCTTGGCCAGGTTTAGGTTCTTTAATGGTTACCGTATCGCTACAGAGAGACTATCCCGCACTAATGGGTCTCAGCATGGTCATCGCTATTATGGTTCTCCTTGCCAACCTATGTGCGGACGTAGCCTACGCGGTGGTAGACCCGCGAATAAGATATGACTAAGACCTCACATTTCTGATGGAGAGATGATTTATGGACAATCGCTTACGCGCGAACTCGGGGAAAGAAATTGAAAAAGTTCATAGGCCGTCAAGGGCTACTCGGCTTTTCGTTGTGTGGAGAAAGCTTAAGAAGAGTAAATTGACAATTGCTGGCCTTGGCATAGTTGTATTTGTGTCGATTCTTGCGCTTCTCGCTCCCATAATCACTCCGTACAATCTTGAATGGAGAGGAAGTGCACGGAGTGCTCCATCCATGGAGCATATCTTCGGGACAGATAATTGGGGTAGAGACCTGGTAAGTTTGGTCATCTATGGAGCTAGAATCTCTATCTATGTTGGACTCGCCGCCGTCTTTATAGAAATAATCATTGGTGTTGGTATTGGGATGATTGCGGGATATTTTGGAGGGATAATTGATGAGGTACTAATGAGGATAACAGATATGGTTATGACCTTGCCCACACTTATGCTGTTACTCGTAGCCGTCTCCATGTTTGCGGTGCAAAGTATACATGTAATAATTTTGATTATGGGGATATTCGGATGGCCTTTTTTGGCTAGAGTGGTGCGAAGCGAGTACTTATCTCTCAGAGAGACAACTTATGTTGAGGCTGCAACATCGATGGGCGCTGGTAGTTGGCGCATCATAATGCGTCACATTTTGCCTAACATATTGTCTGTTATAATTGTTATTGCAACCATGGATATACCGTGGTACATCCTTTACGAAGCGACTTTAACTTTCTTAGGTTTTGGCGACCCTTCATCGGCCTCGTGGGGTGTACTTATAGGAGGGGAATCTATAATGTACATGCAGTCTGCTTGGTGGATGATAACTTTTCCAGGATTGGCTTTATTCTTTACTTCATTGGGGTTTAACCTGTTTGGAGACGGGTTGAGAGATGCCTTGGACGTGAAAGTGAGGGAGTGAACGATTATCCACGTGAGTATAGCGGAGGCATGTTACAACGCTCTATTTTTGCCATGTCTCTTTCATGTATGCGTATCTCGCGCGTAAGTCTCTTGGCATAATCAAATGTTTAAATATCAACCGCTCTCACAAACGCGTGCAAATTTTTGACTAAGACCTAGATGAATCTTATATTCCTAAGTTTCAGAAAGCTTAATTATCAGATGTCTGTATAAATACATGGAAAGAAGAAAAAGAGAAAGGTGAAGATGATTTGAGAGAAAAAACTTTGGCATTGATGCTTATGACTGTTCTATTCGTTTTCAGTGTATTCAACATGAACATGATTGGAGTCTCAGCTTACGACTCTCCCGCCATCTATATAGAGCCAGCTAGAACTGCAGACGAAACACTGACTGCAGGCAGCACCTACACAATTTCAATAAAAACCGACTATGGTGGGAGTGACGTTTGGGGCTGGCAGTTCACTTTGGACTTCAATCCTGAACTCTTGCAAGGTGGTTTAAACACAACAGACACGTGGACTGGTGATGGTGTGAACAAAACATTCACTGCAACCGTGACAACAGTTGTGCCAGATTCAGAAAAGGTCTTCTTGGATCTGGTTTTCGTGGCTGAAATTGCGCAGGGAACGGACATGTGGACTGGTGACGGTTCGACAACACTGTTTGTCACAACTGGAAAGCCGGTTCATGAAGATTCAGAAGTGGTCTCCATGAATTTTACCGACACGTGGGCTGGTAATGGTGTGACAAAAACATTCAATGCAACTAGAATACCAGTTACATCGGGTTCAGAAAAAGTCTACTTGGATGGAGTTCTCATGAGCAAACCTGCGAACTACACCATAAATTATGATGCGGGCACTATAACTTTTGTAACGGCGCCAGATGTGGGAGCAGAAATAAAGGCAACGTATGATGGTGAAATGTTCAGAGATACCGACTTCACTATAGACTATGCTGCAGGTGCCATAACTTTTGTGACTGCGCCAGGTGCTGGAGTAAAAGTGGAAGCAACATACATGTACGGGCACTACAGCATAAATTACCAAACAGGCGCGATAACCTTTAGGACTGCGCCAGGTGCTGGAGTAGAAGTGAAAGCAGTATACTTGGGTGATGGAATAGTCAACGGGGATCTCATCACCACAGCCAAACATTCCTCGGCTCAGTTCTTACCGGGAACCTTCAACAACATTGAAGGCAAATTATCGCTGTCGAGTGCCTTCTTCTTCTACCTGTTTACACCCCCCTATAGAACATCTGGACCAGGAACTTTAGCCAACGTAACCTTCACAGTGGTGGGCTACAATTTCTCTGACATAATCCTTGGACCAGACACTGAGCTCCAAGGAAACGACGGAGTTTCGCTTACTACTTACACGATCATAGACGGAGAGGCTACGCCTAATCAACTGGGTCATGGCTATGTTAGTAATCTGATTCCTGGCGACATGGTTGGCGATACTATTGGTTCTTCACCTGACGGTGATGTGGACTGGTTTGATTTCGGTGATTTCGCTGCGGCTTACGGAAGCAGTGTAGGACAAACAAACTACAATCCGTTAGCTGACCTTGTCGGCGATACTGATGGTTCTCCGCCTGACGGTGATGTGGACTGGTTTGACTTCGGCGTTTTCGCTGCAAACTACGGTAGATCCATCTGAAATGTGCACGTGCACATTTTCCATTTTTTGTCAAATGAGATTTTGGGATGTTTTTGAATTATAGAAGTTTATCCCATAAGTCTTATATTGTTGAAGTGTATTAGAATTGGTGAGAAAGGAGAAAAGAAAGAATGATAGCAAAAAAATATGCATTGATACTAGTGATACTGCCTATCTTTCTACTTAGTTTAATAACAGCTATTGTGCCTGTACAAGCACCATTACCAGCACCATCCGTCAAAGTCTACACGGAATACCCTTCATACCCTTCCGTAGGGGTAGGTTCAAGATTCTGGGTTTATTTCATCATTGAAATGAACGGAATACCAAATGATCATCCTACAGACGGAATTATGGGTTGGGGTTTGCTCTTACAAGTTGACCCTAATGTTCTCTGGCCACGTATAGTGAGAACTTCAGCGTCTGGCTACGCCTTATATGATTGGGTAGACGACTCGCAGTTGACATGGCCAATCACCCCTTATCCAACCGCTGTTTCCTCAATAGATCCAGCGACGGGCGAGGTGTCCGTATCTGAAAACTTTCTGCCTGCGCCTACAGATCTAGATGGAAATGCTGTTGGCATGGGGGATGCTTATAGCGGTCGTAGACTTTTTGCTGTTTACATTGAATCACTGAATGCTACACAGCCTTGTCTAATCAACATAGTGAAGGGCAACTACCAAACACGTGATGGAGTATGGCACGCATTCGACATAATGACCGATGCACAGTACGGAGAACCAAGTGCAACTTACCTGACAAATCAAGATGCAGCCCTAGACCTAAAGAGCCCCATTGGCAGTACGTGGCATGAACTATGGCCGCGCTACTCCAATATGATGACGCTAACTAGTTGGGAAGACAACGGAGACGGCGTTCTCAGTCCTTCAGACCAAATTGACATGTTGAACCACACGGATAATTGGTTATACTGGTGGCACGTCGATGCTGTAACGGTTACCATCCACTGGACATTTAAAGATGGCCCATTTCAGGGTGAACTTGGAGCGGCAGAAACCGCATATACTCCCGACGTCTTGGAAATCGGGGGAGATCCAGTAGGCACAGGTTGGCACCAAATCTATCCAGAGTTCAGCAGACCATTCAGGATAACCAGTTGGATCGACGATAACGGTGATCAAGTGTTTAATCCCTCTGACCAGTTTGACTTCGTATACGAGGACGACGCAACAGTATACTACGCTCATCTAGATAGTGTGACAATAGACATAATCCTCAGCTTCAAGTACAAAGAGCCACCAATCCCAGAATTTCCGTTGGGACTAGGACTAATGATAGCAATAGCACCAGCAATACCCATCATGTATCTCTGGCGAACCCGCAAAAAGGTGACAGCGAAATGAAAGCATCCAAGACTATAGTCTCCAGCGTCCTCATCTTAGCAATGATCGTGGGAGCGGCTATAATAATTCAATTATCCGCACCCAAACCAGTAACAGCCAACGTAATGTTCGACCCAGACACAATAGATTTAGGAGCACCTGGATCAGTCCTCAAAGAAGTTGTGGTGACAGTATGGTTCCAAGGAAAATACGATGGAAGAGACGTTGACCCCAAAACAGTATTAGTTGACGGCGTTCTTAGCCCCAAGGGCGGCTGGAAGCATACATGGGTAGAGCGCGTAAAAATTAAAGAGTTGAAGCTGAACACATGGGTCTTCCGGTTCGTGCTGTCCGCTGGCGATCTAAAGATCTTGATATGGCAAAAAATAGGCCA
>CAYFTS010000037.1:0-10562 GCA_964346135.1 uncultured Candidatus Bathyarchaeia archaeon
GAGAACTTAAACAATGATTTGGCTGAGTGTGGCTTCTCCCGCAAGCTCAGGTGTTTGGCTGTTAGAATTAGACCAACTATAGAAGGTATTATCAATCCTCCTAACCACCCAAAGATTACACCAAACAATCCGAAGCCCGTGGATACGAGATAGACACCTAAGACAGTCTTAATAATAACATAGACTAAGTTCAAAATGGCTACATCCCGCATCTTTTGCAGACTCTTCAGAAAACCTCTTACTATAACAAAGAGGATGGAGAAGAAACAGACAAAAGCAAGGATTCTGAAAAGCAAAGTATCTCCAGAGGAACCAAACATTACCGTAGATAACCATTCTGCTGGAACAAACAGAACCAAGAAAACAACAGTCGCAGCGATTAGACATATCTGCAACACACGGGCAACTACAGACCTCGCCTTCGCTTGATTTTCCTTAGCGAGATATTGGGCAATGTATTTGATTGATGCAGAGGGTAAGGCAAAGACGCCGATGACCTGAACTAGACCTATCATTAAGGTGAAGAGTGCGTACACGCCCATGTCCTCTGTTGTGAGCGTGCGAGTTAGAACCATTATGTAAAGTACGCCGATGACGGCGGTTAGAAAGCCTTGGATAAAGAGGTAAGTGGTGCCTCGTGCAACTCGTGTTCCTGGACGCATAGTAGACGACATTAAGTATCCAAACCTTCCTAACGAACAGATGAGAATATACGTGGCATTAATAAATTTAAAGGCATGCATGGATACAGAGAAGGATAACATACTGGCCGTCATAAATAAAATATTGCATGCGCATAACTAGAATCGTGGAGGAAAAGTTAAGATGAAAGAGAAGCTGGTCGAAATGATATGGACAAGACAAGCCTGCATAGGGGTAATAGGTCTTGGACACATAGGATTGCCGTCGGCATCCCTATTCGCCGATGCAGGTTTCCAAGTGACAGGCGCCGACCTGAAACGAGAGATAGTTGAGACTGTTTCATCTGGGAAAAGCCACATCATAGAGCTAAGGCTCGAAGAGCTAGTTGGAAAAGTCGTTAGACAAGGGAGGCTGAAAGTGACGACTAATACCCGACAAGCAGCCAGAGAAGCCGATATAGTTATGCTGTGCATCCAAACGCCGATAACTAAGGATAAAAAACCAAGTCTAACCTACCTGTGGAAAGCGTGCGAAGCCGTGGCAGATGGGCTATTAAAGGGAAAACTTGTAGTCGTTCAAAGCACTGTTCCGCCAGGAACAACAAAGAGCTTGGTGGTCAAGATACTTGAAGAGGGAAGCGGGCTGAGATGCGGAGAAGACTTCTGGCTAGCCTATTGCCCAGAAAGAATAGCTCCTGGAAAGGCCATACAAGAATTTATAGAAAACGTTAGGATTGTGGGAGGCTATGACTCAGAGAGCGTCGAGGTCGCGGTCGAGTTGTTCAAGACTGTGACTAAAGGAGAAATCTTGACAACAGATTGTACGAGTGCAGAGGTAGCGAAGCTGGCGGAAAATACCTTTAGGGATGTAAACATAGCCTTCGCAAACGAGCTCGCTCTAATTTGCGAGCAGATAGGCTCAGACGCGATGGAAGTGATAAAGCTGGCCAACACACATCCGAGAGTTAACATCCACAAGCCAGGGTGCGGCGTTGGAGGACCATGCCTACCGAAAGATCCTTACCTGCTTTTACATTCTGTTAAGGAGAATGGCTTCAAATCAAAGGTGATAAAGCCTTCCCGAGAATTGAATGATTATATGTCGAGGCATGTGTTGGAACTAGTTGTCGAAGGTTTGACAAAAGCCGGAAAAGACGTTAGCAACTCGAAAGTAGCTGTTCTCGGGATTGCGTATAAAGGAGAAATTAATGAAACGAGAAATAGCCCTGTGGAAAGGATGGTGCATGAGTTGATGAGTTTTGGAGCAGATGTCATGGTTTACGATCCATACTGTAAGGAAAGTTTTGGAGCAGAGAGGGCAAAAGATGTCAATGAGGCGGTTAGAAAGGCAGATTGTGTAGTGATGGCAACAGACCATAAGCTGTTTAGAGAGTTAGATTTGGGAAGGATTAAAGCGTTGATGAATGAAAGCCCGGTACTAGTTGACGGAAAACGGTTTGTGCATCCTATTGAAGCAAAGAAGCAAGGCTTTGTGTACTATGGAATAGGATTTGGTGTTTGAGGGTTTATCAGTTTGATTAAGTTTAACTAATAGATTGCGCGCGCAAATTCATCTTTAAGAGTGTTCATTTTGTTTTGTCGATGTGTTTTTGACATACAATTTTATGAGAATCATATAGTTTAGGTTTGAACTGGAATAGTTTCCGTAGTTTTTGCCATTTCCTTCTTGGAAAGTAATAGTAAAAGAGGTCTTCCATTTCCGTAAATTCTATGACCTCAAAACCGATTTTTTGTGCCTGTTGTTCCATATAGGCTCGTGTGATGATGGATTTGTGCCGCATTCTTGGCTCTTTTTTCAGTCTTCTCAAAGCCATTAACTCGTGTTTTAGGAATCGCGGAAACAGTGTGATAGGTAAGTTTAGTATGAATCTGATGAGGTGGAAACGACTATTATTAGTGAACCAAGGTTTTGGAACGATCATAGTAGCGGTTCCGTTTGGTTTTAACACTCGCATAAATTCACGTAACCCTTGAGTGGGATTCGCTAAGTGTTCTAAAACCATTTGTGCGATTAAGTTATCGAAACAGTTATGCCGAATAGGTAGAAAACAAGCATCACCTACTAGATTGCAATTCTTGGTGCGCACAGCATCTAAATTAACGTTGCCTTTACCACGGTCTCCGCAACCAACATCAAGGGTTTTCATTTTTTTATGAGACAATGTGATTTAAACCGCCAATTGTTCATAAAGCTTTATGAAGTTATCAGCAGAAGATTTACAACTCTTGACCTTGTATTTTTCAATGTCATCCAGTACCATCTTAACTTTATTTTCCAAATCTTCTAAGTCACGACACTTAAACGTTACCACTTCCCTGGGCCTCTCAACACAATCGCTGGCGACCACAGGAACGCCAACACAGAGACATTCACGAACAGTCAAAGCATCTGCATCTAGCAATGTGGGGCGTATAAATACATCCAAATGCGGCCACACTGGATACGCTTCTCTTTCTCCGTGCACGAATAGTATACGCTCCTCTATATTCAACTCTTTAATCCTTTGTTTAAGTTCATTGAAATAAGTATAGTTGCCTACGTGGGGCAACACGAATACCAGACCAGAATTAGGAAAGTCTGAGCGGGTTAAACGGTATATCAAAGGAATCAACAAGTCCAAACCGTAAACGTCAATGCCGTCTTTGAAGTTCAGCCTGTAACCGCATCCGCCCAAAACTGGACTGTGATCCTTAATGAAATCCCAAACTTCATTAGGAATCGCTTCATTATCTTTCAATTTGGAGTTTGGAGCAATGAAACTACTTACTAACACTATCTTTCTAAACGGCAAATTCAAACCAGAGACAACTTGTTCAACCCACGCATGAGGTACTACTACGCAATCAAACCCTCGACAACACGCCCTAAATAACCATCTCTTGAAAAGATTTTCCTTCGCATAGCGTTTTACTAACCAGACGCTTGTGTGAATCCCAAGCAACACTTTGTGGCTCAATAAGCCCAAGAATCCAAAGAAACACCACAAAAACCAAGGTCCGCCGTGGAAGTGAATTATGCTTCGCGAACACAAAACCCTCACCAAGGCAAAGGGACTATGAACGCCAAAAGGGTAAACCGTAACGTTCTGCGCAAACCCAAACTTTTCACGCTTGGAAGAATCGAAAACACGGACACGCCAATCTTTAGCCCCAGCGTAACAAGCCAACCGACCAGTATGTACAGTAACCCCTCCAAAAGGAGGAGGAACTTTACCAATCACATCCAAACTTTTCAAACCATCATCCAACCAGTTCTGGTAACTGTCTGGTTCACCCACTCTTTATCAGTTTTTCAGTTTCAAACGTCATTCTCATGGCTTTTACACATTCTTGGAAAGAAATTATATTCGTCTTCTCTCTCTTCAAAAATTTAGATATCTCCATCAGTTGCCGGTAGTGTCCCTTATCCTGCTTCCTCAATCGTATGTTTCTTTCTCTAAATCCATACAGTCCCATACTTTGGAAGTCATCGATAATAATGCTACTGCCATTGGCGTATATTTCAATCCGCTCTTTCGGTAGGTCTATATGACCCAGCGCAGTGTAAAGCAGTGTTGTCAATGATCCGCCGGTCCATTTTACAGTTGCAATAACGTTGTCATTAGCAACCACCGTGGCATTATTTACCGGAATGCTCATCGCACTTATGCTTTCAACTTCAGACTCTATGAAAAAGTTAAAGAGGTCTAAGAAGTGACAACACTCACCTACAAATCTTCCCCCTCCAACCTCGGGGTCCTGAACCCAATTGGTTTCAGGTATGAAGCCGGCGTTGACTCTGTAATTGATCAGGTAGGGTTTATGTTTGCTTCTCAGCAACTCCTTTGCTCTTACAGCCACTGGGGAATATCTTCGGTTGAAACCAACAACTAGAGGCACCTTCGTCTTTGATATTATCTTCACTATTTCATCTAGTTCTCTTTCTGTCAGGCACATCGGTTTCTCAACGTATATCGCCTTTCCAGCCTTCGCCGCATCAATTATCATGGGGTAGTGAAGATTGTGAGGCGTAGTGATAACAACCAAGTCCACGTTTTCGTCTTCTAAAACTTCTCTATAATCAGTTGTGCCGTATTCGGCATCGTATTTCTTAGCCACCTGCTTGGCGTTAATTCCTGTAGCACTCACTATAGCCCTCAAGTTGTAGTCAGGAATTTTGGACATGAAAGGTAACAAAACATTTTTGGCAAAGCCGCCGGCTCCAATCACTGCCGTGTTGATTTTATCTTCAACTATTTTTGGGCTAATTTCAACCGCTCTTTTGATTGGTACAACTTCCTTCTTGATAGAAAAATACTGTGAAGGGTCATATTTCAAGAGAACAGTGAAAGGCTTCTTCTCAACACTGATTAACATGTCATAAGCTTTCTTAGCGTCCTCTATAGGGAAAACTTTGCCAATAAGAGGCTTCACATCTATCTTCTTATCCCCGAGCAAATCCAAGAACGCTTGCATATTCCTGTTTTCTGTCCACCTAACATACTCAATAGGGTAGTCTATTCCTTTTTCTTCATAAGATAGGTCATATCTTCCCGGCCCGTAAGAACGAGATATCAGAAAATCCAATTCTTTTTCGTAAAACGGTGCTCTTTTAAGCTCCATGCCAACGTCACCCACAACCACGATTCTTCCCTTTTTCCGGCACAGTCTCATGGCTTGATTCACTGGTTCACTGCTAGAATTAGCGGCATAGACTATCACCGCATCAGCTCCGATACCGGCAGTATAATAGAGAACTTCCTTCTCCAAGTCATCTTTGCCCACAATCAAACCAACGTCGGCTCCCATCTTCTTGGCAAACTCGACTCTTTGAGGGTCTATGTCTATTGCAATAACTTTGCATCCAGCTGCTTTGGCTATCTGAACCGCTAACTGGCCTAAAAGTCCCGCGCCAAAAATAACAACAGTTTCGCCAAATTTCACCTCTGCTCTACGGATACCATGCATAGAAATTGCACCTAGCGTTGTAAGAGTAGCTTCTTCGAAAGAGACTCCTTGAGGAATTTTGGCAACCAAGTTTCTTGGAACAGAAACCACTTCCGCATGGTTGGCCTTTCCACCTCCACCGCTAGCAACCTTATCTCCTACGTTTAAGTCAACCACATTTTTTCCTAAGGCAATCACGATTCCAGCACTGCTATAGCCGAGAGGTACAAACGCCTCTCTACGCTCCTTCGCAACAGTTAGACTCGCTTTAATCCCTCTTTTCCTCAAATATCCTAAAGCCTTCTTCCTTAAGGAGGAGTCTTTCAAAACGCTCATGACCAAAGAACGTTTGCCCCTAATTACCGCCGACAGTTCAGTTCCAGCACTAATAACGGAGTATGCGTTAGCAACTAGCACTTCTTTGTCGCCACAAACGGGTAAGGGCACATCCTCTACAACCACTTCTCTGGCGTTTCTAACAAAAACCTGTTTCATAACCCTTATATCCCCTCAATGAACCGCATCCAGAGAATATGTGCCAAAAATCAAATATAAACTAACACGTATGTGAGCGCAGTAAGAACACCTAAAATACAGAGTCATCACATCCATGAATAGTAAGATAATAAGAATTTATCATAGCTAAAGGAGGAGAAGTGTTGTTCGCGCGCACAAAAACGGTTGGCACAAAAAATGAAGTGACACATTTATTATTAAACACAAAGAGATTTCACGTAAAAACGGTTTAAAAATAGGTGGGAACACTGATGGACTTCGTTCTCGAGGCAACAGGGAAACTGAATGGATGGATTTATAATAACGGGTGGAGCGGATATGACCCTTTCGATGTTTTGGGTACTCCTGCTGTTCTCAGCGTTCTCGGCTTTAGCGCGCGCAGGCGGGCGCGCTGGATACGTCTGCCAGTTGTGTTCCTGATTAGGCGATTTCCAAAAGCTTCTAGGCAGCTTTTAAGGGTGAAAACGGCGGTAAATGCTAAGGCAATGGCGCTCTTCGTTAGAGCATACCTCAACCTATACGAGTGTTTTAAAAAGGAAGAATATCTGGATAGAGCGCTCACCTGTATAAGTTGGCTTGAAAAGAATTTCTCTAAAGGTTACTCAGCACGCTGTTGGGGATATCCATTTGATTGGCAGTCACTGATGTTTTTCCCTAAAGGAACCCCATCCGGTGTTGTTTCTTGTATAGCTGGGCACGCTTTTTTGGACGCATACGATCTATTAGGAAGGAAAAGGTATCTGGAAGTATCTGAAGACGTTTGTCGATTCATCCTCAATGACCTAAACAGAAAAGAGTACAATAACAAACTCTGCTTCAGCTATACCCCGCTGGATGATTATGAAGTCCACAACGCCAACCTCTGGTGTGCCTCTCTCCTAGCCAGAGTTGCGGCTCACATAAAAAACGATTTGCTCAAAAAAACCGCGATTAAAGCTGTGAACTTTACACTAAGTGATCAGAGAGATGACGGAACATGGCGCTACTGGAGCAGTAGATATGCAGCTCAAAAAAGCATAAAAAGAAACGTTATTGACAATTTCCATACAGGATTCATAATAGAATGCTTGATGGATTGTGACAGGTATATTTCTCATCTTAATGTTAAGGAACCTATTCAAAAAGGCATAAATTTTTACGTCAAAAACCTATTTTTAGACGAAAGTGTACCTAAATGGTCGCCTAACAATATTTACCCTATTGACATTCACAGTTGTGCACAAACAATCATCACTCTAGCCAAATACTTGGAAGTGAGTAAACAAGATTTAAACATGATTAGAAAAGTTGCACTTTGGACCATAAAAAACATGCAAGATGAAAAGGGATTCTTCTATTATAGAATGTATCGGTGGGGGGTAGATAAAACTCCGCACATCCGTTGGGGACAAGCATGGATGCTATTGGCTCTATCGAGGCTTTGCAAAACATATGGTGCACAGATTATGTAGACGCGCACGGAATGCTTTTATATCTACGGGAAAAATGGTTGATGTTCACCGAACCGAAACCGAGAGCAGTAAAAAATTGAACCTAAAACTAATTTACATCACGCTTTACCCTGAGAAATATCCAAGAGTCAAAAAAATAGCTACTACACTTAAGGGTGAAGACGTCAATTTTCAAGCATTAACTCCTAGAATTAGAATAAAGTTGGGAAACAGGAAAGCTGAAAGGCTAATTTCAGCATTTATCACTTACACTTCTTTTATTCTGCAAATATTTCTTTCAGAAGCTAATATCTATTGGGTCGCCAATGCCCCAGAAATTTTTGTTCTACCACTTATTCTAAAAAAAAAGGAATACATATTGGACTATCGTTCAGCTTGGCCGTTAGTAATAAGGTTAGAGTTTGGAGAAGGCATGCTAAGTCGCATAGCTGGATATCTCACATACACGGCCTTAAAGCATGCAAAAGCTGTCACTTTAACTTCCAGCACTCTTTTGAAAGATGTGGAGAAATTTGGAAAAAAAGTTGTTATTATTCCTAATTTTCCAGAAAATGGCTATTTTCAATCCGATATTTCGTACGATGTTTTTAGGAAGCTACATGGTGTCAAAAAAGGCGATAAAGTAATTTTGTTTATAGGTAAGTTGGCTAAAATAGAAGGAGCTGACATCTTACCAAGCATCATCAAAGAATTATTAGAAAAAAGGAAGAAAGTGGTGCTCTGGATTGTAGGAGATGGTGCTCTACGATCAGTGGCTGAAGAATTAGAAAGAAAAAACCCGGAGAATGTCAAGTTTTTCGGATGGCGCCCATATAGAGAAATCCCGAATTTTATTAATGCTGCAGACGTGTGCATCGTCCCAAGACATAAGGGTCCCGTATCTTATTCTTGGAATGAGGAATGCGTATTCAAAATTTCAGAGTACATGTTTTTCAGAAAGCCTATAGTTGCGTGTGGGGTCGCTCCATCTAAAGAATATCTACTCGTCAAACGTCAAGACATGGTGAAGGGAATTTTGGAAGCTTTAGAAGGAAACGTGCCTAGACCTACACGAAGAACATGGGAAGATGAATGTGAAGAAAAGGTTTTGGAAGTAATTGAATTCGTAAAAAGTTCTGGAAATGAGAAGAGTTAGTGCGCGCGCCGCGTTTGATGTACATATAAGTTGTTTCTAGCCTCACCGAAACATCAAATCTTTCTAAACTCTTCAGGAGTTATTTTGACAATATTTTGAACAGTTTTGAGTTAACTCGCGATGCTGATAAAAAATGTTTCACTTAAAACATAGGATTGTAGACTAATCATATTTGATTTCGTAGACGCAAACGAGCGGATAGACTCCCCCGACAGATGATCCCCTAGAAAAGTATACCAACTCAAAGTGTTCAAGTGAAACACTTGGTGGTCTTTCTAACTTTGTTTCTTTTCCAAAGGTCATCAATTTGTATAGAGTGGAGTTTCTGCCCTTCATATTCGGTATCAGTTCATCATTTTCCGGTTGATTATTTCCATTCGTATCCACCCAATCTGTTCCGAGGAGGGTGTAGTTTCCGAAGGAATTATCATCTAATCCAGGAATTCGAGCCATCCACCTCCATTTGCCCTCGTCACCAACAAATGCATCGTTTCCATTTGCGTCGAAGGTCGTAAAGACTAACACATGGCTTACGTTAGATTGTAAACCGCGATTGTGTGCATCCCGATTCCATTTTTCCAAGATTTCCATCGCCCCAGTTTCATTTGACATGAACATCAACCCTATGTTTCGTATCTGCGTAATGTTCCATGTGCCGTTGTCGGCTAGGCTTGTTCTGTTCCCCCAAATCGCGATCCAGTAGCCGTAATCCCACCAACTCGCCACCACAGCCGTTGGCGGCAGATTTTCCCGCATCCAAGCTAAAGTATCTATCCAATCAGGAACCGTTTTGGTAGGCTTGATTGGCACACTTGCAGACGCTAACGTCGTTGGCGAATCCGCTTGACTGAAAACTCTTGGGCCTCCCGAAGTCAGTCCTGTGACGAAGGTGAACATAAGTAAGAGAAATATGACAATCAAGACAGCACCGCTAAACTCTTTCCCCACTCGAGTTGCAAAACGCGTCTTCCGCCTTGGAATTATAGGAGTCTCTTTCAAAATGGTTATGAACGGTCTTAACAGTCGAACCAAAGCTAGTGCCCAAAGAAGACATAAAGCCGGAGCCATGAGCAGAGTTAATCGTATCATGGAGCTGGCAAAATAGATTGATGTCAAGCCAAAAATACTTAAGAAGACGTTGCGATTTGTGGGATTTCGCACTGCAAAGAACAGTCCGACAGGTACGAAGAAGGCGCCTATCCCGAAGTCATAATAAAAGGAGCCCCACGCGGATGGTCTGTGTTCTTGCACAGACTCCATTATAGGGCGTGTAAAACGCTCAAAAGGATTTAGAACGGACAAATATTTAAACTTCAGCCCTTCAATGAATCCAACCCATGATAGCATAAGAGCTGAAATGATGAAGAGAGCGAAAAAAATGATTACGAAGATCGTTTTCATCTTGGCGGTTTTGATGTAGCCAACTGCTTCGTAAACGCATAACACTAAGAAGACGCCAAACGCTGCCAAAACGGAGCTTCCAGTCAAAAATTGAAAGCCATTTTTTGGTATGTTGACAGCAATGAAAAAAGCCAAGCCAAAAGTCGTGCCATATGAAAAAAGCAAGCGAGATGAATACCTACGCAACAAAAGCATAACAAAAACGAAAAGCAGAGCCATTCCCATGGGATACTGCGCGGCGCCCCATGAGGCGAAAATATACCCAAGAGACAGCCCTGCGGCAATTGCGTAGATCATACTATTTTTAAAAGGCGTTTCGGTTTCTATGGACCTTAAGAAGAACAGCATAAATAGAAGTATGCCGAAAATTCCAACGGTTTCACCGTCGAAGAATCCCCAAGAGGTACGACCGATATAGGCAGCGTTTAAGGCTAGAAACAATGCTGAGAAAAGACCGACTTCCTTACCGCC
>CAYFTS010000038.1:0-30295 GCA_964346135.1 uncultured Candidatus Bathyarchaeia archaeon
ATTTAAAAACCCTTGATGTTGGAAAGGTAGAGGTTGACTTAGCCTTTGATGAAACTGCAGATGCCGTGGTGGCTTCAGGACTAGCAGCTTCAGAAACAATTGACAAATTCATTTACGAAGCAAAGAGGCTGGGAATCTATGCGGTTGTAGACATGATGAACGTGGAAGACCCTGTTCAAAAACTTCGAATGCTGGAAGCATTTCCTGATATCGTGATTTTACATCGCGGCATCGACGTGGAGAAGAGAACCGGAAAAACTCGCTGGGATCTCATCAAAGAGATGCGACAAACGTTCAAAGAGCAAAAGTTCTTAGTGGCTGTTGCAGGTGGAATTATTCCTGAAACTGCGCCGGAGGCTTTAGCGCGTGGAGCGGACATTATTATTGTTGGGAGGTACATAACGCAGTCTAAAGACGTAGAACGTTCAGTTAGGGAATTCTTGAAAGCCACTGCAGAGATGAAAGAGGACATAGACCTATTTAGAGTGCATGTAGAATAAGCCAAATCCTCTCTGAGATGTACAATATGTCGCGGGACTCGCGAGGCTAGACTAGATGTTAGTCCATCAAAAACCAGATGGTGCTTGCTTTCTCTTCTCTCTTTTTTATCAAAAACGTTCTATATGCGAAGGAGCTCTTCTGGCCGTTTCTAAATTGATTAGGAGAGTGCAAGTCTTTTTGGGGCAGACAAGACACACTTTGCTGCAATATCTTTCATATTCCATGAAACTTAGTAGATTCTTAATTTCGTTTTCGAGGTTTGTTGGTTCGATTTCGGCGATCCATCCTTCTCCATATGGGTGTTGACTTATTACATATGGGTTCTCTATTACTCTTCTGTTGATTCTCTTCAGTCTTCCGCTGACCGGTGCGCATATGTCTAGGAGAAAATTCCAAGTTTCTACAACTCCGAAGGGTTTCATCTGTCTAACTCTTTTGCCTACGAATTCGGTCCAAACATGAGTTGTTTCTTTGAGGTGTTTACAGATGCAGATGTAATCGGACAATCCAATTTTAACGTGTCCTTCAGGAGTTATTTTTGCCCAGCTGTGTGCACGTGTGTATAATCTACTCTTCTCCTTATGTTCGATGCCACCCAAGTTTATCCATCCTTTCGATGTTATTACTCACCAAAATAATACCTACACTCAAACATTAGGGTTTCTATTTTGATTAGAAACTGCAGTTATTGTCATATTCCTACGTCAGAACTCAGCAGTTCAAGATAATCAAAAACCGCGTTGACATAGACTTTCGCCATATTTACCACATCCTTAGCGTACACAAACTCATCATAGGTGTGAGCCAGCTCTTCATAGCCAGGACCAAACGAAACAGTTGGGATGCCTAGTTGTTCTCTGAAACTGTGGGCGTCGCTGGTTGCGGCCATGAAAGTGGCCAGCGGCTTGTAGCCAAACACCTTCTGAGCATGATTCTTGAGAACTTTGATGATGGGTGTATTGGCTGGCGTGTAGGATGGCATCGTGCGGTTCACAACTTGGCATTCAAAGTTTTTTGGAAGAATGTTGCGTACAAACTCTTCAACGCCATCTGGGTTGCCGCCTACCGGAACTCTAATGTCCACTTCTGCCTTGCATTTTTCCGGCACCACATTGACTTTGGTTCCACCGGCTAGAGTTCCCACATTAATTGTGTAATGGTCAAGAGCCTTCGTGAGGCTTTTTGTTGGTATTCCGTTTTTCCTCGCAACTTTTGCCAGCATGGTTTTTCCACCGCGGATAAGTGGCTTGGCGTCGTTTGGAATTTTCACTGCCGACTCTTCTAGTATCTTCAACTTGGGAAGAAAATTGGTGAGCATGAGGATTGCGTTTTTACCTAATACTGGGCTGCTTCCATGGGAAGGTTTACCATGTGCAGTGATTTTAAGCCAACAAGCTCCACGTTCACCCCCAACAATTGAGTAGTCACTTTCAAGATAGCCTGTCGGCTCGGTGATCAAACAAGCGTCTCCAGATAATCTTTTGTTTTCAAGCAACCAAGACGCGCCTCCTGGTCCCGGAGCCTCTTCATCGGAAACACTGGCGACAACCACTCTTCCAGAAAGTGCATTTTCAAAATCTTTGAGGACAGCGATGGCCATAAGCATGGCGGCGGCTCCGCCCTTCATGTCAGTGGCTCCGCGGCCAAGAATCTTTCCGTTCTTAACCTTTGCTTTGTATGGGTGAAACGTCCACTGTGAAATGTCGCCTGCGGGAACAATGTCTAAGTGTCCGCATAAAATCAGGGTTGGCTTTCTCTTTCCGATGGATGCTACAACGCTGGCGTGGCCCTTCATTGGCGCAAACCTTTCATATGATATTGCCTCGTTTTGAAGGAAATGTTCAACTACGCTGGCTCCTTTAGAAACGTCGCCGGGAGGGTTTTCGCCCTCAGCGTGAATAAGTCTGCAGCAAAGATCGATAAGGTCTTGTTCACGACCTTCAATTCGCTTGGCAATTTTGGCTCTTAGACCTTTCAGCTCTGTTGCCTCCCATTAAACTCAAGTTAAGCTTGATTGATGTTAAGTATATGATTACTAAAAACCAAGTTTAGTTAAAGGTTGCTGTCGTTTTGCGCGCGCATAGCGTTTAGGACTTGACAGATTTGTCGGACGTGATCTTTCCGTCAATTAACGTTATTATGCGGTTGCTTTTTGAAGACACCGTGGGGTCATGGGTTACGAAGACAACAGTTACTCCTTCTCTCTGATTAATTTCCTTCAGTAAACCGATTATTTTCTCTCCCGTGGAGCTGTCCAGCTCTCCAGTTATTTCATCACAGAACAAAACTTCAGGATTGTTTATTAACGCTCTACATATAGCCACCCTTTGTTGCTCCCCTCCACTAAGTTGATTCGGCTTATGATTCGCTCTTTCTTCCAACCCAACGATAGAAAAGAGTTCTTTAGCCCTATCCTTGAATCGCATGTTGTTTTTTATTGGAATGACAGGAACCAAGACGTTCTCCAGTGTTGTCAAAGTTGGCACCAAATAGAAATGCTGAAAGACAAAACCGATCTTGTTTCGTCTAACCTCATACAATTTTCTCTCAGGAACCTGTGTCAAATCAACGCCATCCAAGAATACTTTGCCGCTGGTCGGAAGGTCTAAGGCACCTAGAAGGTTAAGTAACGTGGTTTTTCCGCTTCCACTGGGACCCATAATGCTCAGGAACTCGCCGACATTTATCCTCAAGGTCACTCCCCTAAGAGCGTGAACTATTGACTCGCCTAGCCTATAGTTCTTTGTTAAATTCTCCGTCCGAATTACTTCTTTCGCCATTTCTATTCACCCCTTATTGCCCTTATGGGCGACAGGCGAGCGGCTTTAACTGCTGGATAGACGCCGCTCCCCAAGCTTAATCCAACACCAAATATGAGGCTTTCGAGTATTGTTGTTAAGGTTAACCGAACTGTCAACGCTGGAATTATGTTCTGCGCCGTTTGAGCGGCAACCATACCGAGGAGCAAGCCGATTAAGCCACCTATAATGCCTATTCCAAGGGCTTCAATTAACACGGAGTAGCCCACATCGATGTTTCTCCATCCTGTCGCCTTCAGCAACCCTATTTCTGGAGTTCTTTCCATTACGCTCATCAACATGGCGTTAGCTATGCCGATACCTCCTATCAACACTGCAATAGCGGAGACGAGCCAGACGGTGTTTCGCAATGTGCCCATGATTTCCGTTGCCTCTTTCACCAAATCCTCTGGAAAGACCACTTCGTAATCCTCAAAATTTGATTCTACATATGACCTAATTTCATCCGCCTTGTCTGGGTCAACTGGTCTAATCTCTATCACGCTGATCTGGTCTTCAGATAGATTTCTTAGGGCTCTGGCATCCTCAAGGGGAATCAAGGCGATAAAGGAATCAGCCAGTGTGTTTGTTTCGAAGATGCCAGTTACCTCAAATGAGGTGGAATCTATTGGAAAGGTGTCGCCAACTTCAAGGTCTCCCTGCTTAGCCCATTTGCTTCCTACAATTATCTTACCGCTGTCGGTTTCATTAAAGAAAGTGCCGAATTTGATATATCCAGGAGAGACAATCTCACTATAAGAATCGGTTACACCAATAAGGGTAATAAATCTTGGTCCAACACCTCCAGGGAGAGTTCTGGCAACGTAGATTTCGGGACTTATGACCTCTATATCCGTATTGTTGCGTAGATTTTCGATTAAAGAGGCATTAACTATCGAAAGCGTTTGGTCGATGGATCCTTCCTCTTGGATAATCAAGTTTCCGCTCAGAAGCTCAAGGGACCCGGTTATACTGCTTTCTAAACCATCCATAATGAAGAGAAGAGAGGTTATCAGCATCACACCTAAGGCAATACCCAATATGGCAAGGCTCGTTCTCATCTTTCTACGTTTCAAGTTTTTGAGACTGAAGGTTACAACGTTCATTTCGTCACTGCTTTCCCCCAGAAATTGGAGACTATCATAAGACAGCCCATACAAAAAGCATAATTTAACTCTTTATGTCCCTGACAAAATTCAGCAAAACAAAATATTGATTGACAAGAAAATGAGAAGGCGAATCCTTAATAAACGGATAACCCACTTCAGTTAAAGTCACAGAAACACCTCTACGCAGGAGAGTAAACATAGCGTATGGCAAAGTTCAAAATAATAGTCTCAGACCCTGAAGCTGGAAAGTCGAAGGCTTTAGAAGTGGAGGGAACCCGCGCCGTCCCTTTAGTTGGAAGAAAACTGGGAGAGGTCATCGACGGAGCCGCTGTTGGCATGTCAGGTCATAAACTCCAGATAACTGGAGGATCTGATAAGGATGGTTTTCCAATGAGACCTAACGTTCACGGTGGAGTTCGGATTAGTGTGATCCTGAGCGAAGGTGTGGGTTTTCATTCAAGTAGAGCAGGGGAGAGACAGAGAAAAACCTTGCGGGGAAACGTCATAACCGAAGAGATAGTTCAGATAAACATGAAGGTTATTGAGAAGCCGAAAAGGAAGAAAAACAAAACGGAGGACAAATCAACTGAAAAAACTGCCCAAACAACCTGAAGTGAATGTTGGAACCATCGGCCATGTGGATCACGGGAAAACTACGCTGGTCGAAGCCATAACAGGCGTTTGGGCAGCTAGACATAGCGAAGAGCTAAGGCGTGGCATAACCATTAAACTTGGCTATGCGGATGCTCCCATTTACAAGTGTCCTAATTGCAAACTACCGCGATGTTACTCCACTGAATCAACCTGTTCCAACTGCGGCTCCCCCTGCGAGTTCGTTCGAGCAGTCAGTTTTGTGGATGCCCCTGGTCACGAGGCGCTCATGGCCACTATGCTCTCTGGCGCGTCTGTTATGGATGGAGCCATTCTGGTTATAGCTGCTGACGAGCCTTGTCCTCAGCCGCAGACCAGAGAACACTTAGCTGCCATCGAAATCGTTGGTGTGAAAAATCTTGTGATTGTTCAAAACAAGATTGACATAGTGGGTGAAGAACGAGCGCTGAAAAGCTATCAAGAAATAGTGAAGTTCGTGAAGGAAACAGTCGCTGAAGGAGCCCCTATTATTCCAGTCTCTGCTCAGCACTCCGTGAACATCGATATCCTCCTTAAGGCTATGGAGGAACACATCCCAACTCCAAAACGAGACCCAACAAAGCCTCCCAGAATGTATGTTGTTCGTTCCTTTGATGTAAACAAGCCTGGAACCCTAGCTGAGAAATTGAAGGGAGGTGTGATCGGTGGAACCATCCTTCAAGGAACTTTTAGAACAGAAGATTCGATAGAGATTCGCCCTGGAGTTCGAGGTAAAAAGCATGAAAAACCTACCTACGAATCTTTATTCACCGAAGTCGTTAGCATGCAAGCAGGCGGGAAGTCGGTTAAACAGGCTAGATGCGGAGGGTTAGTGGGAGTCGGGACCCTTTTAGACCCGTCTTTAACCAAGGCTGACGGTCTCATCGGAAATCTAGCGGGTAAACCCGATATGTTGCCATCAACTCTGTCTGAATTAACTGTAGACATTCATTTGTTTGATCGTGCTGTGGGAACTAAGGAGTTGATAGAGGTTGACAAAATACGTAAAGGTGAGACTCTTCTCCTCGACGTTGGAACCACCATAACTGTGGGAACCGTTGTTTCTGTCAAAGGAGATGCTGCTACTCTTCAATTGGGGCGAGCAGTTTGTGCTGAAGAAGGTTTCCGAACAGCTATAAGCAGAAAGATTGCTGGGAGATGGCGCTTGATTGGTTACGGAATAATAGGATAACTGCTTGTGTACTTTTTGGTATACTCTAGTGTGTCTGCCTTTATGTTGCTCTGGCCCTAACTGCGCTGCATTTGAGTAAATGTTCAAGATCAAGTAAGTGAAATCGGATAGCATCTTAAGCCTCGGTTTTCTTAGGCTCGTGTATAAACTGAATGCTTAGAATAAAACAAAGGATGAGAGAAAGAGCGAGGATAAACCATGGATATTGAGGGTTGGTTGCATAGACGTGGCCTCCTAGTAGAGATCCCACCGTTACTGGAATGAATAGAAGAAAACCGCTGGTCCATACTCCTCCCCATCCAATGGATAGGCCCTGTCCTAAAATTGAAAGGAGACGCCCTCGTTTGTCTCGAGGAACAGCGTTTGTTATCAAGGTTGCAGAAGCAGGCCAAATAAGAGCGTTAACGAGACCCAAGAGGACAAGCGTTAACAAGACTTCCAGGAATGTTTGACAAAAGGGAAATGTAATGATCGGTATGGGGGCTAGAAGCATCGCCAACAAGATTGTTCGTCTTGTCCCGTAGAGGTCTACAAAATAGCCCATAGGAATTGAGAGGACAATTCGTATCGCTCCGACAATAAGCATGAGGAAACCCCACTCGTAGGGAGTTAGTCCAATGATGGAATGCTCTCCTGCGGCGTAGACAACCCAGAATGGTGCAGCTATGCTGACAAATAACGTTGTCACAATCTGAATGATAGCAATGGACCTCAGAGTTTGAGACATCCATTTCAGATACCTGGACAGATGTATGTAAGAGGTTTTTAGCAACAGGGGAAGGTTATGTAGAGAAACGCTCGAATCAGATTTCTTCAAGGTTTCTCGCAACCATTTCAGCCTAATAGTCGCTACAAGTAAACCAATTGCTAGACCAGCTGTGTAGGAGAGGCGCATCGCAACTTTTAAACCTTCAATGCCTCCACCAAAGACTTGATCGATCAAATAACCCCCGATAAACGGCGAAAAGAGACCGATAGCTTGGGGAATCGCCGTTACAGTAGCAAAACCTATTCCTCTCTGACGGGGAGGAAGCGAATCGGCCATAATTGCGTTCACTGCAGGCATATAGAAAAGAACCAACTGTTGTGTAAAATGACCGATGGCCAACGTAACCCAGTTTTGGGCTATTATAAAGAGAATGAATGACACGGCAAAGAGGTAGGTGGCGGTGGCCACTAATTTGACTCTGCCCATGTGATCAGCTATGTAGCCGCCAACAGGATATAGAATAAGCCCAGCTAAGCCACCGAGAGCGTAAACGAGTCCAATTTCAGTCGCTGAACCGCCAAAAGCCTCAATGTAGAGGGGAAAGAAGGGCCATGCAATGGACATGGACACTGTCCACAATATTCGACACACGGTCAAGACTAGCACGTTTCCTCGCATAAAGCTGAAGGTAGAATGCGTTTTCTCCAAGCTTTACACCTCGAAGGATATTAGATGATAAACATGTACATGTCTGAGTTTCCTTATTTGTGACTTTCTTTAAATATTCAACTATTCTTGACTTTCAATTCGAGCGCGAAGGAGAGAGAAATAAAACATGTGATTTTGTAGTTTAAGCAATAATTTCTACCTGAATTTTTTCAATTTGTTTTCAATAGTTTTGTGCTGCGCGCGCAAAAAAGAGAGGTTAGGAGATGGATATGCTCTTGGATACCGTCTCCTGGAACTTCACTGGGGCCCCCATGTCTGCCATCATTTTGAGAAATTTGATAGGATCAAAGCATTCAGGTGCGATTACTCCCCTCTCCGCATCTCCTTTTATGCTCATTTTCGCTGCTACGATCGCGGGGGCGGCTACCCCGACTCTGGTTGTCCCCAACTTCCTAAGCATTTTAAGCTTTTCATCTGCGCTGACTTCAGTGCTTCTTCGGGTTAGTGTATATTTTACTTTGTCTCCGGCTTTCTCTCCATCTATCTCCATCACCATAGACCAAATGTATTCGGACGGAGTCATGACTGTGCTCTCATCCTCAGTGAGGAAGTTGTTGACGGGATGGCGTACTAGACTCAGTAGGACGTCGCGTGGAGCGACTTTTACGCCTTTTACCTCTATGGGATCATAACTCGGAAAACCAAGTTTTACCAGTGCCCCTGCCACTATATCTACTGGATATCTGAAGTCCACATACTTGATGCCTTTCTCTATGAATCGAGGTATAGTTAGCACTTCCTCATGGACATGCCAAGAAACCAATAGTGGACCTATTGGACCTGGGAATTTGTATTCCTCTACACCGCTGAAGGGAGGATGAAGCTTGTATTCTCCATCTTCGAAGACAACAGCCTCTTCGGCATAGTCATCAATTGCTACATCAGGGCACCATCCAGGATCCCAAGCCTTGACGACTTCCTTAGGTTCCTTTAAGGGCTTACCACCCGCCACGCATCGTATTTTATCCACGCTGTCGAGCTTGTCACACACGTATCTAATAAGTACATTAGTAACTCCGGGGGTTGCTCCGCAAGCAATGACAGCCGTCAGTCCAGCTTTTTTGAAATCCTCATCGAACTCCAACGGTTTTTTCCCAATTAACTGTCTCCATGTCGTGGGACCACTAGCGCTATCCACGTAGTGTGCTCTGCTCTTCAATGCTGCTTCCATTATGTTTAAGTTGAATCGGGGCAGAGTCAAATTGATTATTGCATCTGCGCCCTTAGCAACCTTCAACAAATCCTTAAGATTTCCCGCATTAACACGCATGACGGTTATTTTGTCGCTCCCTATCTTTTTAGCAACCTTCTCAGCCAACTCTAAATCTATGTCAGCCAAGACAATCTCAGATACTTCAGGGTCTCTAGATAATATAGATGCACATGGGGCACCTTGACCTCCAGCTCCAACAACTAGAAACTTCAATATTTTCACCTACATTTTCGAACTTTTTTGTATTATTTAAGCATTAGTGAAAAAATAGAGGAATATAAGCAACGTGTTATGCGATCGCAGCGATAAATATATGAACTTCGATAGAGGGAATAATAAAGGGCTAATGTCAAAGGTAAGTAGAGTAACATTGTGAATTTACACTTTCGAGAAAAATAAATCGTAGACAACTTCCTTCTAAAAAGTAGAAATTAAATAATGCAGGTGCATTAAGTTGGAAAAATGGCGAACCATTCAAAGCTGGTTAGAAAAAACTTGACCATGAAAGTCATCTTAGATGCAAACTTCTTATTTATACCATCCCAATTTCAAATAGACATATTCGACGAGTTAATGAACCTCCTAAATCAAAGATTCGACCCAGTTCTCCTTTCTCCCACATACAAGGAGCTTCAGAAAATAGCTGAGAAAGGTTCTCCCAAGATACGGCGACACGCCTCATTGGCGCTTAAGCTCGCTGAAAAATGTCGCATAGTCATGGTTGAACAAGGTTTCGAGGAAACACATGATGATGTAATCGTTCGAGTAGCGGCGGAGTGGAGATGCCCCGTTGCCACCAATGACCGGGCGCTCAAGAAAAGGTTAAGGGATATAAATGTGTCTGTCATTTATCTGAGGCAACGATCCCATTTAGAGATGGAAAGTAATGCGCCTTAATTTCTGAAATAGGGTTTAATTTGAGGTTATTCAATTCTCTATCAGTTTGTGTATCTTTGTGTATCAAACTCTTGTATTCTTTTGATAGCTTCTCATACTTCCCTAGATAACACCATTTGAATCTTATTTTACAATGATTTAATAAGGGTTTATATACAAAACCAATTTTTCTGCAGAAAAGAAGGGGACCTTATATATTAATGTTGATGATAGATGAGAGAGACATAAAAAATCTCTCTTTTCGCCGTTCCCTTTAACAAATAGTTAGTAAATCCACAATGCGCGCGCATAAGATCGATAAATGTAATAAGATATCATCGTATAGTACATTCTGTGGAGGCGGACTGAGAGGTTAAGCCATTTGAAGAAATCGTCGATTCGTTGTTGGGTCTTCTTGACATCCGTTTTTGCTTCGTTCACCAATTCGTCCATTGTCTTGTCTTTGACAAATTCTCTTACAAACCGATTCAATGTGGTGATATAGCTTCCTTTTGTGCTCTCTGATAAATCTTGCAAGATATCTTTGACAACCTTGGATTCTTCAATTCGCATTCGTTTACCCAATAATATAATTGTTAGTTGTACTATTTATTAATATCGGAAAAATCCTATCCTTAAATTATTAATGCAACCTGAAATGATATAACAAGTCTGAAAGACTGTGGTAGAGAAATATAAGCTGAATTTAATAGTTTCATTCACAATCCTATTAATCACAGTTTGGTTGATCTGGGCTAGGAGAGTATGGGATTGGACAGGTTATCTGCTGCTACTAGGTGCGATTCTTCTTATCATGGATACTCTCATAAAAAAAGAGAAGAAGCCAGCTAAGCTCCTAGAGTTTTTCATAAAGAGTCTTGTTGTCTGTTATGTAGCAGTCAGCATCATCTGGTTTATCTGGTTGAGTACTACATCGCCTCAACTCTATGCCTACTTAGATTTAGAATTACTGATGAACATGTTGATTTTCAATATTCTTCTTCTATCTCTTTTCCCAGTAGCCATCTCTGTAATAATCTACGGAATATTCAGGACAAAATTGAAGCCTTGGGAAATTTTCCTTTCAAGCTGTTATGCATCAACGTTTGTAGTCTTCAATATCTATACTATATGGTATTCCATCTATGTACGACCTTACCTACCTGAGTTCTGCTATTCTTCAATTGCTGGAGCTATAGCCATATGGATCGGGCTTGTGTTTCTGTCTTTTCTAATTACAAGCATCTTTACCACTGTCTACTTGGTACTTAACAAAAAAATGAGAACCATAAGTCAATACCTTATTTCCACTGCATGCATGCAGGATGAAGTAGACAGTATTCAACTATTCTTTTTCTCTTTCTGTTGGTGCAAAAGCTAATTGTTTCTTATCCTGCTATCAACCATACCCCAATAATAATTAGAACGAATGCTGATAGTTTCACAGCTATTGCTTGTTTATCCACTTCTTCCTTCAGTGTTCCATGTGTAAGAGAGCTGAGCAAAACTGTGAGCAGTAGTACAAAGAAAGGTTCGATTGAAGGAACAGCAGCCACTAATGAGATGGACTCGAGAGAAACTGCCACATAGTAAGAAATTATACCGATATAAGCCAAGCAAGTGGAAATGCCCATCCAGAAGAAAACATTTTTGCTGATTGTACGAAAATTGTCTATGAAATTCTGTCTTGTCTTTGGAAAACAAAAAATCAGAAACCCTCCAAGCAAACCACCAATTAGAGACCAGAACAGAAACTGCCAATAATTGAAGGAATCAAGGATGTACTTTGCTAGAATATCACCTACTGCTCCTATTAGAGCAAGTATTAGCATGAATCCTAAGGCTGGAGAGATAATTAAAGACCTTTTTCTCTTGGTTCCTCGATAAGAGACTAGCACTGCGCTCAAAACGAGTAATCCCGCTCCTAAATATTTGGGGAGATTGAGGTTTTCTCCGAGAAATGTGAAAGCTAGTGGTATAACAAAAATTGGACTCACGAAAAGGAGAGCAATGACTCTTGAGGCTTCTTCTACTCCCATAGCTTTGAGATAAAGGATAGAAGATAGGGAGAAAATGAAACCAACAATCATGCTCAGTATAGACCAAAGAAAACTGAAAGAAACAGGCGTTAGTGCTAACAGTAAGAAAAGAATTGGAATTTCCATTAACACAGAAAGAAGCTTGTATGAAAAAGGATTCACTACATGGTTAGTTAAGATGTACTTGTCTATCACATCAACTCCAGCAAACACGATTGGAGCAATCAAAGCAAACATAAACCAATCCATGATTCTGTTCCTCAATAGATTAGCCTAGACTAGAAGCGGTACTTATTATTCATTTTGGATTAAAAAATCGAAGTCTTTATCTCCAATAGCCACAGTCTACAAAAGAAAACACAGCGTAGAGTAGAACAATTAACTCTTATATGTTAGTAAGCAAATAATCGATTGTCTATGTGAGGTTATTGTATGGGGAAGATAGTTGCTTTTTGTGGATTAGTCTGCACTGATTGTGATGCTTTCATTGCTGCTCAGGAAAACAATGATGTAAAAAGGAAAGAAGTTGCAGAGGCTTGGTCTAAAGAGTTCGGTGTAGAAATAAAAACCGAAGAAATTAACTGTGACGGTTGTTTGACTAGAGAAGGCAGACACATTAATCATTGGAATGTCTGTGAGATAAGGAAATATGGAATGGAAAAAGGTGTTAAGAACTGTGCTTCCTGCGTTGACTACAAATGTCAAAAACTTGCTGCATTCCTTAAAAACTCTCCTGAAGCAAAAGAGACACTTGAAGAAATACGACAATAGCTATAGAAATGAGATGAGAATTGGTTATAGTCTACTTAAGAAATATTCTATGTAATGTTACATTATCTCTCGAACAAACAATCGAAGAACTATGTTAAATGAGTAGATGTTTTAGTTGAAGTTTTTCTGGATCATTTACCTCTAGGTGTCTTTGATTGATTTAATATCTTCTTTGATTCTTTCAATTTCTTTTTTCAGATTCATTACTTCAAAAAGCAGAAACATGTTACCATTCTTGAGAAAATGACTTATATTTTCAGAGATGGTTTGTTTGCTAATTTTATCTCCTATCTTTTCAAGGATTTCTTTCACAAGAGCTTCTTTAGGATTCATAATGTTCGGAATCAGACTACTTTCAAGGTGATAAGCATTATGCAAGCTAAATTATTACTCAGAATCTCTATTAGAAGAAATATAGTAAAAAAGAATGGAGTTTAGGAGAGTACTCTTAGGTCAGCTTTATCATAGATTCTCTTCAATCTCTCTGGACTATAATCAGTGTAGTGTCTAGCAAGTATGCTTCTTGGGACTATGCCACAAAATGCGTCTATGTATCGGTCTTGAACTCCTAGCATTCCCATTTCGTTGCAAAACCACTCTCTTAGAATTCTGGGTGTAATATAGATGCTAGTTTCTTCTTTAACTTCTTTCCAAGGATTACTGAGAAAGCCAATTCTATCATGTGTGAAAATATATCTGGTTGCTTTTCTTTTACTCTCCAAGTATTGGTGTAGGACTTCTTCTGCCTCTTCGTTATAGAATGTTACATAGGAACGTTTAGTTCTAGAGCCACTGTGCGAATTTGGAGTTATCATTCTTTTTTCCATATCAATGTTGTTCAATGTTAAGCCTAGACATTCACCTTTACGTAATCCAGTAGAAGCAAGAACAAGAAAGTATGCTTGTTCCTTCAGTCTTTTTATGGCATTGTAGAAAACCTTTATTTGTGTTTTGGTGATGCAATGTTTAACTGGTTCTAATGGTCTAGGATGTTTGAAGGTTCTAACCAAATATTCTGCATTCAAATAGTCTCTGAAGAATATTTTGATGGAAGAGACAAAGCTACCATAGGAGCTGTAATGTTCTTGTTTCATCATCTTCAAGAACTGTCTTATGTCACCAGTTGAGACGTTTTGTTTCTTAGTGTGTCTGAGAAAATTTCTAATCCTAGAAGCATGAGTAATAGCAGTTCTATGAGCCAGTTGTAAATCAACTTCACAGAACTCTTTAAATTCATTAAGGCTTATTCCATGAAGAGAGATGCTAGGATTGTATGGAACAGAAGAGTTATATCTATTGTACAATTTATCTGAGGCAACGATCCCATTTAGAGATGGAAAGTAATGTGGCTTAACAACCTTTATAAACGAAATTACAGAGGAATGCTAAATCATGTTTAAGCTTGTGACTTTAGAGGATACAATTCGCATACCACCCGGAAAGTTCAGTGATCCCATCGAAAAAGTTGGCTACGAACAATTAAGAACAAGATACGAAGGCATGATTGACGAGGAACTGGGCTACGTTGTCGCTGTCACTGACATTCAAGTTAGCCCCGTTGGAAAGATTATCCCTGGAGACGGAGCTACCTACCACAAGGCTTTGTTCGCACTCCTAACGTTTCGTCCCATTATTCAAGAGGTAGTTGAAGGAGAAGTGATTGAAGTAGCTGAATTCGGAGCATTCGTGCGAATAGGCCCAATTGACGCGCTTCTGCACGTGTCCCAACTTATAGATGACTTCATTTCATATGACGAAAAACAGGGAGTACTTATGGGTAAAGAAACAAAGAGGATACTTAAGACTCAAGATCATGTAAGAGTCCGCGTAACCGCAGTCTCACTAGGAGGCGGTGGGAGTTCTGGGAAAGTTGGTGTAACCGCAAGGCAACCCTTCTTAGGAAAAATCGAATGGATCAAAAAAGATCTAGAAAAAATTAGAAGCGCAGAAGTTGAAAAAACAGGAAAGAAACCGAAAAAAACTGGAGAGCAGAAAAATGAGTGAAAAAGCCTGTCGAGAATGCCACTTAATATCGTACGGAAATGTTTGCCCAAGCTGCAAAGCCTCCAGCTTAAGCGAAGACTTCTCTGGATTGATCATTATATTTGATCCAGAAAATTCAGCCATAGCTCAAGTAATGAAGGTTAAAGAAAAGGGGCGTTACGCACTTCGTGTTCGGTGATCAAAATTCGTCGTCTTACACCTGCGTTACGTGAGAAATTGAAGTCTCCGATAGGACTTTTGATTCAAGGAACCTGTGATGAAACAATGAAAAAACTGGAAGAACTGGTGGAGAAGGAAAAACCCTTGAAAATTATCTCAGTTGGTGATGTTGTCTCCAGCAACATGACAAAACACGGCATTTTCCCTCAAGTTATGATAGTGGACAACAGAGTTATGAGAGAACGTATCACGCCAGTTTCCTTGGACGCTGATCAAACTTTACATCTGAAGAATCCTCCTGGAACTTTAACTAACCAAGCGTGGTTTACGATACAAGAAGCGTTAAGTCAAGCGTTACGAACGAAAGTGGTGGTTGACGGCGAAGAAGACCTGCTCACTCTAGTGGCAGTGTTACATGCACCTGAAAATTCATTAGTGGTTTATGGGCAGCCACAGGAAGGAATTGTTGTGGTTAAGGTTACGAGGCAAATGAAAGAGATGACGCAGCGGATAGTGGAAGCAATGGAGATGCTTTCGAAAACTTAAAGTAATGGATGTGTATCAACATCAACAGCACCGCGGAAGGATTATAATGAAAGTTAAAATCGTTTCAAAAGAATACAATCCTTTGCTTAAAAGAAACGAAATAATCTTTGAAGTTGAACATGCAGATATAAGAGGAACTCCACCTCGCTTCGAAGTGAGAAAAGAACTTGCATCTAAGTTAAAGACTAAACTTGACTTAGTGTACGTTAGGAAGGTGGAGACAAAAACTGGAACCATGATCGCCGTGGGCGAAGCTAACGCCTATGACTCTATTGAACAAGCTGAACTTCTAGAGCCTCAACATATCGTTGCTAGGAACGCGCCTCCGGAAAAAGCTGAGGAAAAAGAGGAGGAATAGCTGAATGAGCGAAGAAAAAAATGAAGAAACTGCTGAGGAACCAGCTGAAGAAGCTGTCGAAGAACCAACTGAAAAACCAAAGGAGAAGAAACCTGAGAAAAAAGTTGAAAAACCTAAAAAGAAGAAAAAAGGTGTTTTCTTCCATTACAAAGTTGAGAAAGAAGAACTTAAAAGACTGCGCCCCTTTTGCGAGCGATGTGGACCTGGATACTTTATGGCAGATCACGGTAACCGTTACACTTGTGGGCACTGTGGCTTCACGCGTTACAAGCAGGCTGAAACGGAAAGTTGAATGACATTTAAATCTTGAAACATTAATAATGTTATTGTGAAGAGTATGCAAAAGATGACTCAAGTACGTGTTTTTATACGCTCTTTATCAGCGGAGCGTTTTTGGGAAGTTGAAAAACCTTTTCCTCCTGTTCAAGTGGCTACCAACATCAATGTGGTGGGAATAAACAAAAAGCGTGAAGACTTGTTGGAGGTTCCATTTGTTTTCACGGTGAATTACAGACCAGCTGTAGCGCAAATTAATGTAAGAGGGGTGGCTCATGTTACGGGATCGAAGAATGAACTTGAGAAAATTTATGATGAATACACGGAGAAGCATCTTCCTCCGCCGATTGTTGTGCAGTCTATTTCTAACACGGTTTTCTTAGAGTCGGTGGTTATTACTCGCACCTTACATATTCCTCCGCCAATTCCTCTGCCAAAAATCCCGCCAGTTAAGCAAAAGAAGCGTTCTGAACCAACTTACAGGGCTTAAATGTCCAAAACTGGGTGTAACTCATAAAATTTTTAGGCTGATTGCCACCAACTTTGCAGGGATTATGGAGGCAAAAACTCTATCCCATACTATCAAAGTGCCCAAATATTCAACTGGTGATTTTCGCATCATGGATAGCGCGCGAGCTATCCGTCTGCAAACCCATTCTTTTTTTTGGTTCTCACCGCTATTTTCAGAAAAAAAGTTTGTTTTCAACATATCTTTTCGCTATATGATGCAAATATGCGTGCTCAGTAGAATCAATATGCGTTCGCGCGCAATGCTCATCCATTTCTATTTCAGAGGAACGTACATTGATGATCTTGACGCGCCGATGCCCGGTGATCCATGTTTGACGGGTTTGTGAGTGAGGGCAAATTCGCCCAAGTAGTGTCCGAGCATTTCTGGGGATATTTCTACGGATGAAAACTCTTTTCCGTTGTGGACGAGGATTATAGTGCCAATCATTTCTGGAAGAATAACCATGTCTCGAGCGTGAGTTTTGACAACTGTTTTCTGCCCTTCTTCTCGGGTTTGTTTTGCTTTTCTGACGTTTTCTAGGAGAATACGTTGTTCTCCTGTGAGTCCCCTTTGCAAGCTTCTCCGCAGACGTGATGGAAGTATACGAATGAATTCGTCCATAGACATGGCTTGGAGTTGTTCAAGATTATGGCCGCGATACATGAATTCTCTGGGCATTTCGTTTTCTCGCCTATTCTTCATTTGGCTTGTTAGAGTTTATTAAACGTTTCTAACGTGAGTTCTCTGTCTTGTTTTCTCTGTTTCTCTACATGATGTGTAGTGAATACTTGGATTAAACTGTTCTAGAGAGCGCGATGTTTCGTGATGGATTTAAGCAGGGGGTTTTGGCACTTTCACGGTCTTCTTGACACATATAGTGGGGCTTTTGCACATAGGACAATATCTTGGCTCAGTCTTGCTCTCGTCAACCCATTTGTATCCACATTTTAAGCATATCCATTCTGTCAAGTCTTCTTCATCCGAAATTGTCTTTTAGAATCATTGTCTATCAACATTAAAACACTTAAATTTTTACCTTCAAGCAGTAGATTTTCTATCTTCTTCTTTTTCGTTTTCCGGTGCTTTTCGCCGCGATCAAACCAACTTTTTTGCCGGGCGGGGCATTTCGCGAAACTGTGGTAACTTTACGTGCTCCCCTCTTACTACTACCGTAAGGATGAGCAGCCGCGACCATAGCTACACCCCGTGTTCTTGGGTACAGGTGGCCTTTAGCCTTCATCAAATGGAACTTGGCTCCAGCCTTCAGAAACGGCTTATCCACACGACCAGCTCCAGAAATTACACCGACAGTTGCTCGACAGAGATCGTTGATATATCTTGTTTTTCCCGATGGAAGCTTTACCATTGTTCCTTCAGGCGTATGCGCCACCACAGTTGCGTAAGAACCAGATGAACGAGCAATCTTTCCTCCATCGCCCGGCGACAATTCGATGTTGCATACCATAGTGCCTTCAGGAACTTCGCCTAAAGGAAGCACGTTACCAACGTCCACTGACGCTTTACTTCCCATCTGTGTCGGTTGACCTTCGTAAACTCCTTCCGGAATCACTGTACAATAGATTTCACCGGTTTCAAGTTTAATCGAGGCTAGAGGTGAGCCTCTTCCAGGCTCATGGACAACATCCAAAACTTGACCATGAATAACCCCCTCCCGCTCTTTTTTGGACATGGAAGGATAATGAACTGGAGCCACTCCCTTGTGAGTTGAAGACCTAAAGGTGGATGAACCTCTGCCCCGTCTTTGAACGCGAATTCGTTTACCCACAGCGTTGGCCTCCTCACAAAATGATTAAGTTTAGATGAGATTCAAATGCTACAAAGAAACTCTCTTTTAAATACTTTTAGCTTTCGCCAACTTGTTATTAGTCATTGTTCCACCAATAAAAAAAATAAAAATAGAAAGTCGGCATATTAGCCAGTTAATCAAGCATCGAAGGAGTTCGACTTGCGATCATGGTTGAAAAAAAGAAAACAGGAATAAGCGTTTGGTGGCAAGCTTTCAGATATCATTTTGTGCCGCCCAGCATCTTTCCTGCAACCCTCGGTGGATTAATCAGTTGGGCGGTTGACGGAACGTTTTCTTTATGGTATTTCTTCCTCGTTCTGGTGGGCATTATAATAAACCATATTGGACTAAACATGACCGATGACTATTTTGACTACAAGCATTCAGTTGATCAACTAAAACCAGGAGAAAAAAATCCCTACACGGGTGGGAGTGGTACATTAACTAGTGGTTTAATTGGACCGAGAGAGATGTTAAAGGCTTTTACATTATGTTATTTAATCACCGCCACCATTGGAGCCTATCTCACCTTGGAAAGAGGGCTACCAATTCTAGCCTTCGGGCTTTTTGGCATGTTTTGTTCAATCTTTTATACAGCACCTCCCATCAGTTTTTCTCACCACGGCCTCGGAGAGCTAGGGCTTCTCATAAACTTCGGCACCACCATAGGATTAGGCTCCTATTTTGTTCAAGCCCAAAAACTTACTTTGGAAGCCTTTCTTGCAACACTACCTCCAGGAATAATGCTTTTCTCAATGATTGTGATAAATGAAATTCCAGATTACAAAGAAGACCTAAAAGCGGGGAAGCTAACTCTTGTTGCTAGATACGGAAAGATGGCAGGTATTAAATTATACATTTTAAGCTGGATTTGCACTTATTCAGTGATTGTAGGTGCTGTGGCAATTAGAGTGATGCCTCCTATTACATTAATTGCCTTGCTCACAATGCCTCTAGCCTTCAGATCGATAAAGACCCTTAGAAAACATTACAATGATCCAGCTCTGATGGCTCCTGCCAACTTGGATATGATAAAAGCGCACAGTGTTACCTCTCTGTTACTTATTATTGCCTATAGCCTGCAGGGCATAGCCACAGGCGCAGACGCCCTCCAACTGATACCGATTTTTGTCCTTCTAGCAATCTCATATGCGCCAGTGGCTCGAATCCTGATCAAAGCGGGTAGATCTTAACGTTGAGTTCACTTTTCTCCCACTACAATTATTGCATATTTATCTGTGCCAAAAAAAGTGTCCACACCTGTCAGAACAGTTTTAACATCTTTTAATCCAGCACCTCTGTAGAATCCCTGAAGGTCTTCCATCGACGGCGTATAGAGGATTCTGTTAAGGTAAAGTTTTCTGAACCATTCGAGTTCTGGGCCCCCAACGACCACTTTTCCTCTAGGCTTAACCACCCTAGTCATCTCTTGGATAACCCTTTTTGGATCGGGAAAATATTCGACGGCTCCCACAGAGACTGTGGCGTCAAATGTGTTCTTTTTGAAGGGTAGGTTCTCTGCGTCTCCTCTCAAAAAGAGAGTGCCTCTTCTAGACTTTAGCTTTTTTACAGCTTTATTCAGCTGTTGAGGAGTTAAGTCAACTCCAACAACTTCGCCATGGGCAGACCATTTTAATATTGCCTCAGTTGTATATCCTGTACCACAACCTACATCAAGCACAAGACCTCGACGGATGCTTGCTAACTCAGCAACTTCTCTTCGCATGGCGTCGTTATAGAGAAAAGGATTCAGTACATCGTAAACTTTAGATAAGAATCGATAGAAAATGATGGCTCTTTTTTTGTTCGCTAGAAAAACGTTAGTTTGCTTAGCAATGGGCTTTTTAGTTTCAATTTTCTCTGTTAGTAAAATGAAGATACACGCCGCCAAACCTACTATCGCGCCAAGGGTTACAGCCAAAATAAACAGGATAGTGTTCCATGTTTTTTTCAACATGTTCAGCACTGTTATTGATGGTATTCATTAATTTTTGTGCTTACTATTCAGAATGTTTACACAGATCATTCGGTTTTTCAAGTGCTCTATCCAAGGCTATTACAGCGATGCCTGCTCCACTTTCCGCGATCCTTGTTATAGCTAAGGCGACAGCGCCTAAATGTGGAATGTCTGGGAGTCCCAACATCAATTTTTCTTCCTCTATATCCACAACGTTTCTCATCTCTAACGTGCTGTTGGCAATTTTCATGTCGCCAGAGATAACGCAGTTCATAGCGTTTTGAAATATAGAATGGGCTAATTCGCCTAGTTGGGATAACTTCTCCATGGTCTCACTTCTTATTTGTGCTTTGTATTTTTGAAGTTCGATCGCTCTTTTTGCTATGTTCTCAGCGTAGTCAGCAATTGTTTCCAGATACTTTGAAATCATCCTATTGTCTGGGATCTGTAGTGATTCTTTTAATCCTATTTTGTCAGCTACATTTTTAGATTGTTGAGCAGAAAGTAGTAGTCGTGTTATGAGCCAATATATCATGTTCGCTTCATCTTCTCGGCTAATAGCAGTTTTCGCTAACTCAGGATCGAAATTTATGAGAGCCTGCATTGCTTCCTGATGCATCGTTGATACAATTACAGAGAGCCTTTGTATAAGTTGATTTATTTGGAAATTCGTTGGGTCTATAGAGCACTGGAGAACGATCTGATTCGGGGATTCCTCGATTATGCCCAGACCGATGAGCCTACGTGCAATGCTTCGAACTTCCTCGACATTACCGCTTTGTATTCGGTTTGAAGACACAATCTTTATTATGTCTCGACCAAGGACGTAGTTTCCAATGACGGTTCTCGCCAGCATTCTTGGTTCATTACATGACTCAGAGTTTATAACGAATTCTTTCTCAGTTTCCGATTTATCTTCGGTTAGAGGGTGTAATGTCAGTTTTAGGGATCCATCTCTTTCTGGCGTGAAGTGAATAAGGTCGCCTCGCTTGAGGCCAACTTCCTTTGCCCAGTCACTTGGTAATGAGACGCTTAATGTAGAGTATCCGACCTGTTGTACTTTTCGGCTTTCCATATCAAATCAAGCCTCTATATTAGAATATATTTTATAAGTATCATAGAAATTATATAAATATTTCAGTTGTAACTCTGCTTTTATCAACAGACAGCTCCACAACTACTTTGGTATATAGAAGATATATATAAGAGTTGCTATATATATAAATTATATAAGAAAAATGATAAAATTTATAAAACACCAGACATATGCTACTTATGCGATCTGGAAACGACAAAAATCGCACTAAGGTGAAAGCGGATGGCAGAAGAAAATGAGAAAAAAAGGAATTTTATCCTCGAAACAAGCATCCGAATGAAAAAGTTGAGAACCCCGTTCTGGACAGCGACAATAATTCCAGCATTTCTCAGCACCATCATAACATAGAGCTCATGGAGGTTAAAAAATGTCGCAAGAAGAACCCCGAATTGGAGTGTACATCTGCCGTTGCGGATGTGGTAAAGAAGGGAATATTAGCGGGACTGTAGATGTGGAAAGAGTGAAAGAAGCTGCTGCGAATTTTGAAGACGTCGAAGTTTCTGAAGTATACGAGTATGTTTGTAGCAATCCCGGGCAAAAGATGATAAGAGACGGAATAGAGAAGGAGGGATTAAACAGGATAATTGTTGCAGCATGTTCTCCACGAATGCACCTCGATACATTCAGACGAAATGTAGAGCGTGCGAAACCTCATGCTTTCTATAATCCAGAAACAAAGAATGTGGAAACAACTGGGTTGAACCCATATCTTGTAGAAGTTGCCAATATTCGGGAACAATGCAGTTGGGTCCACGACGATAGGGAACAGGCTACTCTAAAGGCAATTGACCTCGTCCGAGGAGCAGTCGAAAGAGCACGTTATCTTAAACCTTTAGAATCTAAAACTATGACAGTTAGCGAAAATGTAGTCGTAATCGGTGGAGGAATCGCGGGCATCAACGTGTCCTTAGAGTTGGCGGACAAAGGCTTCAAAGTGTATTTGGTAGAGAAAAGCTCGAGCATTGGGGGGCATATGGCTCAGCTTGGAAAGACTTTTCCTACTCTAGACTGTTCGTCTTGTATCCTCACACCTAAGATGGTAGCAGTTTCTCAACATCCAAACATCGAAATAATTTCACTTGCTGAAGTAACACAAGTTGGCGGCTCACCAGGTAATTACAAGGTTTTAGTCACCAAACAACCAAGATTTTTGGATTCATCAAAATGCACATCTTGTGGTGAATGCGCTACGAAGTGTCCAGTGAAAGTTCCGAGCGAGTATGAGATGGAACTGGATTACAGAAAAGCCATCTACATTCCTTTCAGACAAGCAATCCCAAGTTCTTACACTATTGACAAGGAACATTGTCTCTATTTCACAAAAGGCGTCTGCAAAATATGTCAAAAATTCTGCAAGGCTGATGCAATTGATTTTAAACAGAAAAGTGAAACGATGACAATTGATGCGGGAGCAATTGTAGTCAGTACTGGATATGAACTGCTGGAACCAAGTGTTATAGAGCAGTATAGTTATGGTCTGCATCCAGACATAGTTACGCACTTGCAGTTCGAGCGGTTACTGGTTCAAGGCGTACATAGACCATCTAACGGGGAGATACCTAAGAAAGTTGCTTTTGTTCTTTGTGTGGGTAGTAGGGTAGCATCGCCACTAAAGAACAATGGCGAGCAATACTGTTGTAAGATAGGTTGCATGAACGCTATAAAAGAAGCCTACGTGCTTCACAAGGCGGTTCCAGACGCTGAACCATGGATATTTTACACAGACATAAGAGCTCATGGAAAAGGGTATGAAGAGTTCTACGAGAGACTTCGAGGGTACGGTGTGCAGTTCATGAGAGGACGCGTAGCTGAAGTTATCCCTAATGGCAATGGACTACTCTTAAGAGCAGTGGATACCATTCTTGGAATGCCCGTAGAAGAAACTTTTGATATGGTAGTACTTAGTTCTGAGTTCAAACCAAGTCCAGGTACCAGCGATTTAGCTAGAATGTTAGGAATCTCCACAGGTCCTGACGGCTTTATTCTGGAAAGACACCACAAACTCAGACCTGTTGACACTGAACGCGAAGGTATCTACGTCTGCGGATGTGCCCTTGGCCCAAAAGACATTCATGAAACCACCACGGAATCAATGGCTGCAGCTTCAAAAGTTTCAACATTCCTAGGCAAGGGCACTATCTCTGTTTCCCCTGAAGTAGCAAGCGTAGATTCAGAAAAATGCAACGATTGTGGAAAATGTGCTGAGGTCTGTCCTGCCCAAGCAGTTCAAAGATTAGCTTCTACTTTTCGAGGTCGTTGGAAAATAGATCCAATGTCATGTGTAGGATGTGGACTTTGTTTGCCAATTTGCCCCACGCAAGCAATAAATCTTAATCATTGCACCGAAGACCAGTTAATCGCTCAAATTCGTGCATTGGGAAGAAAGGAAGGTGATTCACTCAGTATCGTCGCATTCTTGGAAAAGGAAACAGCTTATGCTTCTGCAGATCTAGCTGGACAAACCAGAGTGTCGTATCCTTCCGCCATTAAAATTGTGAGAGTCCCTAGTGGAGGACGAGTAGGTTTGAAGCATCTAATGGCGGCGTTTGCTGCAGGTGTTGACGGTGTCGTGTTTGTTGAAGGAGAAGACAGTGTGTTGAAGGCAGACAAGTTAAGAGAGCACATCATTGAGTTAAAGAAAAAGCTGAAGGAATTTGGAATACAGCCTCTTCGCATAGTCTCAACAGCCATAACTATCCCACAATATAGCAAAATGGTCGATACCTTCAACATGTTTGAAAGCAGATTGTCAAAAATCGGACGATTGTCAGAGAAAACGCGTTCCAAAATTGAAGCAAAACTTGAAAAGGAGATGTAAAAAAATGAAGATTGAACCACGACTGAAAATTACACCAGAAACTACAGGTCCATCTTTCTTAAAAGAAGTATTGAAAATGCGAGGCGGCGAAAATGTTCTCGATTGTATACAATGCGGAGTTTGTGCAGGATCATGTCCCGTAGGATGGGCTATGGATTTCTACCCACTCCAAATAAACAAAATGATACATTTAGGTATGAAAGACGCAGTTCTATCCAGCTCAACAATCTGGCTTTGTGCTTCATGTTATGCCTGCGCAGCTCGTTGCCCAAGGGGAATAGATATCCCCGTGCTCATGTCAAGTCTTAAGAACATGGCGATAAAGGAAAAATTTCCAGTGAAACTTGCGGCAAAACCGAAATTCCACAAGTCTTTTACAGAAGTTATAAAAATCCGTGGTCGAATGCATGAGCCCGATTTGTTTATGAAAATAACAAAAAAGACCGATCTACAGGCGCTTGTACACAATGCCCTTTTAGGTTTGAGGCTTTGGAGAAAAGGTAAGCTGAAGTTAATGGCTTCAGAGACGAAACAGAAGAACCAACTTCTGCCGATTTTTGAGTATGCCACAGAGGAGGAACATTAAAATGAAGTTTGCATATTTTCCAGGCTGTTCTCTTCATTCTACAGCACAAGAATACAGCATCTCCTGCAAAGCAGTAAACAAAATCTTGGGAATAGAACTGCTTGAAATACCAGACTGGAACTGTTGCGGAGCAATGGACGCCATATATGCATACGACCCCGTTGCATCCGTCGCCTTGTCTACTAGAAACTTGTCGATCGCGGAAGGTATGAATTTAGACATCGTAACCTTATGTAGCGCGTGTTTTTTCACATTATCTCGAGCAAACAACTTACTTCACGAAGACTCAGAGCTAAAAAGTAGAGTAGGCCAGATGTTGAATGACAGTGGGCTAAAGTACGGCGGGGATGTAAAGATAAGACATTATCTAGATGTTCTTGTGAATGATGTAGGTTTCGAAGAAATTTCTCGACACGTGAAAGTTCCACTTAACGGATTGAAGGTGGCACCTTACTACGGTTGTCTGCTGGTAAGACCAACTAGCATAGCCACTTTCGACAATTCAGAGCATCCACGCTCAATGGATAAGCTGGTGGAGGCATTGGGAGGCCAAAATGTGAATTTCATTGATAAAACGCGATGTTGTGGGGCTTCGCTTGGATTTACTGAGGAAAAAGTTATGTTGGAGATGTCAAAGAATTTGTTGCTTGAAGCGAAGGATGCTGGCGCCGACTGTATGGTTTTGCCTTGTCCTATGTGTCACTTTAACCTTGATGTGAAGCAAAAGGACATAGAATCGGCTTTCGACATTAAAATTGGTCTTCCCATACTCTATTTTACTCAACTTATAGGAGTTGCTTTTGGATTGAATTACAAAGAACTTTCCCTAAACAGAAACTGCGTCTCTCCATCGAAGTTGCTACAACGATTTGGAGTAGGCTAGCAGGATCGTAGGAGAAGGTGAGGTTGGTTGTGGTGATGTCGCATATTAATTTTTATTTTTATGATAAAAAAAGCCGAAACCTTAAATCTCGGTCTCATATCTTAAAATAACTCTAAATAATTGGGACATGGAAGCAAATGACAGTAGAGTCAAGAGTCATTAAGAGAGAAGAGTTTGATCCAAACTTCTCTAAGATAGTTGAGAAGTTATCAGATGCCGATATTTATGCATGCTATCAATGTGGAGTTTGTTCCGGAGGCTGTCCAGTAAGCTTTATGATGGACTACACTCCGAGGCAAATACTGCGAATGGTTCAACTGGGCATGAGAGAAAAAGTTCTGAACAGCACAACAATCTGGTTATGTTCCTCATGCAACACCTGCTTTACAAGATGCCCACGTGAAATAGAAATCCCAGAAATCATGGCTTCCCTAAAAAGCATAGCCATAAAAGAGGGAATTGAGGCGAAAATCAAGGAAGGTCCAGCACTCTACAAGTCTATGGTCAACAACATGGAGAAGTATGGAAGAGTTCATGAAGCGGGATTGTACATAGACTTTGCGCGAAAGACTGGTTTGACGAAACTAACAAAGCAAATGTCTTCAGGCCTCGCTCTTTTCAGAAGAGGAAAACTCAAGCTAAAGCCAGAGAAGATAAAATCCATAAAACAGTTGAAGGCTATGATAAAAAAAATAGATCAGATGGAAAAGGAGGAGAGCTAACATATGAAGTTTGGTTATTTTCCAGGCTGTTCCCTCCATGCAACTGGTATAGAGTATGACATGTCCACTAAAGCCGTATTCAAGGTTCTTGGAATAGAACTAGTTGAACTAGAGGACTGGAACTGTTGCGGAGCCACCGCCGCTTATGCTGTTGACAGGCTTTTATCGGTTGCGCTTCCCGCAAGAAACCTAGCTATTGCAGAAAAAGATAACATGGATATACTAGCGCCATGCGCCGCCTGTTATCATTTTCTGGCAAGAGTAAATGCAATGCTAAAAGAGAAACCTGATCTCAAAGAAAAAGTCAACAAAGCGCTTGCAACCATGGATCTTGAGTATAAAGGAACGATCCAAGTGAGGCATCCCTTAGAGATTATGGTGAACCCTTCCTTGAGTCCTGTAGTAGACCTCATCAAAGAAAAAGTGGTGAGACCTTATAATGGATTAAAGGTTGCACCGTATTATGGTTGTTTGTTTCTAAAACCCCCAACTTTTTGCACGTTTGATAATCCAGAAAATCCGCAATCATTAGATAAACTTGCCACTATGTTGGGTGCTGAAGTTATTCAATGGCGAGAATATAAGACAAGATGCTGTGGCGGAGCACTTCAAATGATCAAGGAAGACGCCATGTTAGAGCTGAGCAAAAGAATTCTGTCAAAAGCGCAAGAGTATGGTGCAGAATGCATACTGACAGCTTGCCCTTTCTGCCACCTTAATTTGGACATGAAACAAGGCGACATCAACTCCAGATACGACTTGAACATTAGAATTCCAGTCCTATATTTCACGCAGTTCCTTGGACTGGCTTTAGGTCTTAGCCCAAAGGAGTTGGGATTGGACAAAATCATTGTGCCAGCCAAGAGAATGATAGGAGCGATAAAAACTTAAACGTACTAAAGATTTAGGATGAGACTCAAAGGTGCAAAAAATGTCAACGAAAAAATCGGCTTTGGGAATTGTGTTCTGTGACTGCGGGGGTTCAGTTTCTCGCACCTTAGATTTCAAGTATCTCACCGAATTCGCTTCAAAATTGCAAGACGTGAAGTTTGTCAAAAGACATGACTTCCTTTGCGGTGAGGAGGGGAGAAAAGAAGTTGACGATCTGGTGCGCAAGGGCGCAAACAGAATAGTGATCGCTGCGTGTTCGCCAAAGCTCTATGAAATCCACTTCAGAAACTACCTAAGGGAAAGTGGACTAAACCCGTACTGTTTAGAGATGGCTAACCTAAGAGAGCAGTGTGCATGGCCTCACACAGATAATCCTAAAGGAGCAAACGAAAAAGCTGAGAAAATTGTCACCGCCGCCGTTGAGAGAGCCCGAAAGATCAAACCAATTGAAAATAAAGGCTTCAAAGTCAACAAATCTGTTCTAGTTATTGGAGCGGGCATTGCAGGGCTTCAAGCCGCCATAGATGTAGCTGATTTCGGATTCCCAGTTCACTTAGTGGAAAAAGCTCCTGTTGTAGGTGGAAACGCGCTTAAGTTAGGACTGGCGTTTCCTTCTGACGATGGAGCTTTTTGTATATCTTCCCCAGAATCTCTTAGAGGCATCAGGAAATGCTTCTATAGGGCAGGACTGCTTCAACATCCCAATCTAAAACTTTACACTTTATCTGAAGTTAAAGAGTTTAAGGGGTCTTTTGGTAATTTTGAAGTAAAAGTTGCCTCTTATCCAAGAGGAGTTAAAGAAAAACTCTGCATCAATTGTGGAAAATGTGCTGAGGTTTGTCCTGTTGAAGTTGCTGACGAAATGAATTATGGCCTCAGCAAACGTAAGGCAATCTACTTACCGTATCCCAATGCCACTCCGCCAGTCTACGTCGTAGATTGGGAACACTGTAACAAATGCGGGGAATGCGTAAAAATCTGTCCAACAAATGCCGTTGATCTTAAAGACAAGGAAAAAGAAAATACGTTAAACGTTGGCTCCATCATCGTTGCCACAGGCTTTCAGGAATATGACCCATCTGGGATTAAGCAGTACAAATACGGTATTTATCCAGATATAATAACTCAGTTGCAACTCGCCAGAATCTTAGATCCGTATGGTCCCACGGAAGGAAAACTGGTTAAACCGTCGAGTGGCGAAATACCGAAGAGCGTTGTGATGCTTCAGTGTGTAGGGTCAAGAGATGAAACTACCAACCCATATTGTTCAAAAATTTGCTGTTCTTTCGCCTTAAAACATGCTATACATATTAAAGAGGAATACGGACAAGACGTTGATGTGTATGTCTGTTACATAGACATTCGAACCCTAGGAAAAGGTTATGAAGGATACTACTCAAAAGCTAGAAAACTTGGCGTAAAATTTATTCGAGGAAAACCTTCTGAAATCACAAAAGATCTAAAAACTGGCAAACTACTAGTAGAGGTTGAGGACACCCAACTTAACAAACCATTAGAACTAGAAGCCGACATGGTTGTTTTTGCAGTTGCTCTCCGACCAAAAGCTGGTAACGACGAACTTGCAAAACTGTTGAACATCAACTTAGACGACTACGGTTTCATTAAAGAAATCTATCCGAAACTCAAAAACATTGACACTTCAACTAAAGGCATATACGTCTGCGGAGGCGCTCAGGGTCCAAAAGACATACCAGAATCAATTAACCAAGCTGAAGCTGCAGCGTTCAGAGCCATTCTCGATCTTACAAAAGACAAAATTACGAAACCCTTAGACATTGCTGTTGTCAACGAGGAGGACTGTGACGGATGTGAGCTATGTGTTGACGTTTGCCCCTACGACGCTGCTCAGATGGTGGAAGCGAAAGACAGGCCTCCTGTCAACATGGTGGCGGAAATCAATGAGCTTTTGTGTGAAAGATGTGGAGCGTGTGCTGACCGATGTCCAACAGGAGCCATCCAGCTTCCTTACTGGACGGATGAACAATATGCAAGTCAAATTTCCGGGTTGCTTTCTGGAAATGGTGGCTCAATGTCGCCTAAAGTTGTAGCTTTCTGTTGCGATGAATGTGGTTACGCGACGGTTGACCTCACAGGTATGGGCGGAATGTCCTATCCTGTGAATGTGTTGCCTATGAGAGTGCCGTGTCTAGGATGGATTTCTCTCTATCACATTTTCAAAGCTTTCGAGTTGGGAGCAGACGGGCTTCTTCTAGTTGGATGCTTACGTCACAATTGCCAATTCTTAAAAGGAAACGTTTACGCAACCGAAGCCGTAACATTTGCAAAAGAAATTTTGGACGAAATAGGCTTAAGCAGCAAACGAATACAAATGGTTCCCGTCTGTGCAGCTGATCCAGCAGAGTTTTCTGAAGCAACGAAATCCTTGGTGAATGAGTTAAGAGAACTTGGGTCTATCAGGAAAACTGGGGCAGCTGGAAGCTCTGATTAGTGTAGCTGTTCTCTAGCGAAAACCTAGCGTATAGCACTTTTTAACCGAGAATTGCTGGAAGATCCACTTCTTTTACAATGCTTATTACTTTCTCGGGGCAAATTTGAACACATTTTTCGCATACCACACATTTTCTAGGGTGATATTGTAAATTGCAAAACTCATCCATTCCCTCTGGAGCCAAGATAGCTTTAGACGGCGGCTTCACTGCAAGTTTAGCTAAAGTTTCATACAGATGATATCGTTTTGTAGTTTTTCCCTCTTCATTCCCTTTAACAGTTTGCAGAATTGTTGGGAGATCAAATTCTCTGGTAAAATCGATTGCTTCTTCTGGACAAACTTCGCCACATCTTTTACATCCAATGCAATTTCTGAGGTCGCATTCTATCCTACCAAACTCCTCAAGTCCTTCTGGAACTGGGATTGGTTTTTCAGGGGTTTTTTGAGCCAAATTTTTAAGCATGTTGTAAAGAAACTCTCGTTTGCTGGTGTCTGGGGTTTTATCTGTTAATCTTAACTTTTTGGCAGGTGACGGCCCAAGCTTACGTATTTTTTCAGTCATTTCTTTGACAATTTCAACGAACCTTGGTGCCATTGATGAGGAGAAGAAGAACATTTCAAGTCTTTCTCCCCCAATTCCTATG
>CAYFTS010000039.1:0-7045 GCA_964346135.1 uncultured Candidatus Bathyarchaeia archaeon
TATTGAAAAACGTGAGTTTGGGTTTCTCATGTTCAAAGGAAGAGTTATGGTTAGGCATCAGAGCTTCAAGGATGTAGACAGCCTCGCAAAATCTTTGAAAACACTGGTTCCCTCAGACGGTTACTACTCAAGCGCTTACTATGAAAGACCAGAAGAGAAAATGGAAGAGAAAAACTGGCTGGGCGCTGATCTAATTTTCGACATAGACGCAGACCACATCCCAACTCCATGCGAAAAAATCCACGACACATGGGTCTGCAGCAACTGTGGCATCGCTGGAAAAGGCGTGCTGCCCGAAAAGTGTCCTGCATGTGGAGAACACAGATTTGACGAGAAAACATGGCCATGCGAAGTTTGTTTGGAATCCGCCAAAAACGAAACAATAAAACTTATAGACATGCTGAAACAAGACTTTGGCTTTTCTCCTAAAGAAACAAAACTGTATTTTTCTGGACACCGAGGATACCATCTCCACGTGGAAAGCGAGGAAATTCAACCACTTGATTCAATGGCGCGTAAGGAAATAGTTGACTACATTATTGGAATAGGACTCGAAACTGAACTTCACGGGTTGACAAAGAAGAAGCTAGGAGAGGGGAAAGTACGCATACTGACTGGACCTAGCTTAGAAGATCCGGGATGGAGAGGAAGAATCACCCATGGAACCTATGAATTTCTTTCGACAGCCACACCAAGCGACCTAGAAGAGATAGGATTAGAGAAAAAAGTCATTAAAACGCTTATCGAACATAAAGAGACAAAACTAGAGAGTTGGAAAGAAAAGGTGCCGTGGGGAATCATAAAGGGCGTGGACGCCTCAAGCTGGATGAAAATAGCTCAACACGGTGCAGAGATGCAGTCAGCAAAAATCGACACTGTGGTAACTACAGACACTCATCGTTTAATAAGGCTCAATAACACGTTGCATGGAAAAACTGGGTTAAAAAAAATTGAGATTCCTATCACCGGCTTCGAGAGTTTTGATCCCTTCAAGAGTGCCATAGCCTTTAAAGAAGGCAAATTAAAGATTATTGTGCATGATGCCCCTAAATTTAGGTTGGGAGATCAAACTTATGGTCCATACAAAGATCAGCGAGTTGAGTTGCCAACTGCGGCAGCGCTCCTACTGCTGTGTAAAGGAATGGCGGAAGTGAAGGAGGATAAATGGAATGTACGATGAGCTTTACGAAGCGTGGAGAAAGGAAATGGAAAACGAGGAAATTCAGATGCTTCCTAAGGATTTCTATGTTAGGCTGGCTGATTACGTGAGGAAAATGCGAGAAGAGAGTCGAATGTTGGACAAGAAAACAACGAGAGCCAAGCTCATGGAACGTGAATTCAAAAACGTGAAGAACCTCACTAAAAAACTCCTTCATCTTCGATACAAAAAATCTTTAGACAAGGCTAAAACGGGAAAACCTGTGCCTAAAGACCACTTAACTGAAGAAGAGGAGCGGTTGTACGCGGAAATCCCGCCACTCGCAGAGTCTTATCAGGCGTTGTTCAAAGAAATTTCCAGAGGACGCCCCCCAGCTAAGAAGAGTGAAAAGAAGGCAAAGGGAATGGTGGTACGGTTTCTCAAAGAGATCCCAGCCATAGTTGGTGCTGACATGAAAACATATGGACCCTTCAAACCAGAGGATATAGCAACTTTGCCTGTTGAAAACGCTAAGGCTCTTATTAAGCAAGAGGTAGCTGTGGAAGTGGAAACAAAACCGTAGGCTCAGATATTCTATTTTATTCAAATTAACCGACCACAGTTAAGTGGCAGAGACCACATTAACATCAAAAGAGAGAAATAGGTATTGGTAGACAGTGGTAATATGAAGGAGGTGAGTTTTGGGAATGAGTGAAACTGTGAAAGTTGACACTGTGAGTAAAGGTGAAGAATATTCGGGTTCTCCCGCTCCATTTGCGGTTTTCTTAGTTTTATTTCTACTGTTTCTAGTGTTAACTATTCTTGCTATTCCGTTTCCTGGTTTGGCTGCTTTGTTTGGTCTTATCGCATTCGTTTCCCTGGTGTTCTTGCCGTTTACCGTGGCGATTAATAAGGAGTGGGAAGAAGCGATTGTATTGCGTTTCGGCAAGTTCCAGAGACTTGTAGGTTCTGGTTTCTTCTTTAAGTGGCCGTTTGCGGAGAGTTTCATAAAGCAGGATAAGCGAATTATCACTTTGGATGTTTCGCGACAGGAGGTTATGACTAAAGATAACATCAGCGTGAGTGTTGACGCAGTGGTATTCATGAAAGTGGTGAATACCAAGGACAGCCTTGTTAACATTCAGAACGTATGGAACAGCGTAATGAAGTATGCACAAACGACAATGCGGGATGTCGTAGGGGATGTGGAGTTAGATGAATTATTGGCACGGCGAGATGAAATTGCGAATAAAATTGAAAAGATTGTGGAGAGGGAAACAAGGGATTGGGGGGTAGATATTATTTCAGTGAATTTACAGACTGTGGAGTTGCCTGAGGACATGAAACGCGTGATTGCACGACAGGCTGAAGCTGAGCGAGAGAAGCGAGCGGTAATTATTAAGAGTGAAGGTGAGTTAACTGCAGCTGAAAATTTGGAGAATGCAGTGAAAAAGATGAGTAGACGAGCGATGTATTTGCGTACATTGTCAAGCTTAGAGGATATTAGTTATGACCAAAGTAATACGATTATATTTGCGATTCCAATGGACATGGTGAAGGGAGAGATTTTGGGGATGGCGGCGTTTGCTGGTGCAAACAAGGCGGCAAAGACTACACACCAAAGGAAAGAGGAGACAAAATAATAGCCAAACTAGCAGACGAACATAACTGAGATGAAACACCCACTCTTTTAGCTACGCGCGCTTGCGAACTGAGTTCTATAAGATTTTTTCATAGGGGTTTTTATTTCACCCACATGAATGATAAGTTATGTAGGTGGGTGGTTTGAGTAAGCTCTATATCAGAATTCAGCTTGAAGGTGAGCTCGCTCGAATTTTCGAATTTATCAAGGAAGCTCATAAACTCAAAACAAACGATGAACTCTTACAAACTTTGATTGCTGAAGACGTGAGATGCTTCGGAAACACAATAGAAATCCCAATATCCAAAGAAGGCTACCAACAAATCTGGAGACTCATAAAAGAGTTTAATTTGGACTACTCATCAGTTGAAGAGTTTGTAGAAGAAACTTTCATAGACATGCTAAAGCTAAGTTGGAAAGCATTTGATCAAGTTAATACGGAGATGCCTCAGAAAAAGACTTTTGCCTACATCGTATAAACATACACGCCCATCATCATTCGCGTTCTTTACATTTGTTCCATTTAAACTGGGTAAAGTATATAATTGAGCTATCTGTTCTATACCGAAACGGCAGTGAACAAGATGAGGATGCCTAAAGAAATCGCCACATACTGTCCAAAGTGCAAGGCACATCAAACTCACACAGTTTCCTTATACAAAACTGGAAAAAGAAGAACTCTAGCTAAAGGTGAACGCCACCACAAACGAGAAAAAAGCGGATACGGTGGACAAAAATATTCGCTTCAACAAAAATTCTCTAAAACAACGAAAAAACAAACGTTGAGACTTAAATGCAAAACCTGCGGCTACACACAACAGAAAAATGCGATGCGCCTTAAAAAGCTAACAATTGAGTAGGAGGAGGAAAAAAGAAATGAGCGAATGGGAAAAACTCATTCCAAGACCTAAAAGCAAGTTTCTCCGAGTGAAGTGCCCGGACTGTGGAAACGAACAGATCATTTTCAGTCACGCTACAAGCGTTGTTCATTGTAACGTTTGTGAAGCGACGCTTGCCGAGCCTTCGGGAGGAAAAGCTTCAATCAAAGGAGAGATCATCGCCGAACTGGATTAAAAAACTAGATGGAGGAGGAACGATGATAGTTAGAAAGCCAGAGTTTCCAGAAGTAGGCGATCTCGTAATTGCCACCATCAAAAGCATAACAAGTTACGGCGCGTACGTCGTGTTAGATGAGTATGGTAAAGAGGGGTTGCTACACATTTCCGAGGTTTCCTCGGGATGGGTCAGAAACATTCGCAGTTTTGTACGTGAAGGACAAAAAGTTGTTTTGAAGGTTCTAAGAGTTAACAGAGAAAAAGGGCATGTAGACCTTTCACTCAGAAGGGTTACAAAACACGACAAGAGAGAGAAAATTCTTGTTTGGAAAAGAGAACGAAAGGCGGAAAGTCTGCTACGGAGCGTTTCTAAGAAATCAAAAATGCCCGTTAAGGAAATTTATGAAAAAGTCGGCTCCATAATTGAAGAAGCTTTTGGAGGCTTGTATGAAGGTCTGGAAAAAACCGCGAGAGAGGGAGTGGATGTTCTATTAGAGATAGGCGTACCAAAAGAAATTGCAACTGCAATTGCTGAAGTTGCAAAAGAAAAGATCAAAATATCCATGGTAAAGATAAAGGGAACGTTAGAACTTCAGTGCACAAAGCCTAATGGGGTAGTACTCATTCAAGAAAGTTTGTTAAACGCTCAGAAAATCGAAAAGCCCAGAGGAACTATGGTTCATGTCTACGTTATATCACCACCGAAATACCGCATTGAAGTATTAGCGGAAGATTACAGGGAAGCAGAAAAACTCTTAGAGAAGGCTAGTAAAACCGCCTTAAACCACATAACAAACGTCGGAGGACAAGGCGCATTCAAAAGGGAAAAATAATGGTTTGGTTGCTTAGGAAATGTGTACAATGCAAAAAATATACATTAAATCAACAAAAATGTCCACATTGCGGAGGAAAGGTGCACATACCTCACCCAGCCAAATTTTCTCCAGACGATAAATACGCAAAATACAGGGTAGCGACGAGGAGTTGAAGTTAAGATGGAAAAAACAATCATTAAGAAAAAAATGGAGATCAAGTTGAAGAATCCCGTTTTAATAGAGGGATTCCCTGGATTGGGAATGGTTGGAAGAATAGCCGCACGATATCTCATAAAGCAGTTGAAAGCGAAAAAACTTGCAGATTTATTTTCCCCTCACTTTCCCTACTATGTTCTTGTCAACAAAAAAGGAAGCGTCAGACTCTTACGCGGAGAATTTTACTTCTGGAAAAACAAGAATGGAAAGAATGACCTCTTACTCTTAACTGGAGACCAACAAGCACAGACAATTGAGGGACAGTATGATGTGGCTAGTTGCATACTGGACTTCGCTGAAGAATGCGGTGTAAAGATGATTATCACAATTGGAGGATACCGTCAAGAGACCGAAGACACTCCAAAAGTGGTAACAGTATCCACCAACCCTGAGCTTCTAAATAAAGCATTGCAGGCAGAGGCAGTAGCAAGTCCCGCAGGAAACCCTATCGTAGGAACAGCGGGTCTGCTTCTAGGCTTAGCTAGATTCAGAAACATAGGTGCTCTTTGTCTGTTGGGGGAAACCCGAGGCTATTTGCGAGACCCAAAGTCGGCGAAAAGTGTTCTCAGTGTTCTGCAAAAAATACTGGGCATCAAACTGGATTTAAGTGGACTGGAAGGAGAGATCAATAAGACCAACGAAATAATGGAGAAAATGCGGGAAATCGAGGAGCGAAGAGAAACGTACGCACATAAAACGCGTCAAATGGAAGAGGAACGAATTACATATATTTCATGAGTTGCATTTTCAAATTCAGAGCCTGATTCAGAAAATTCGATATAATCTATTAGAAACTTCTTCTAACCATTAAATTTTTGAAAAGAGTAAATGAGTTATTCGACTTGCTTAACTTCGATGTTTTTCGGTGTAAACGACAGCTTTTTGCCACACTTCGGGCATTTGCCATCATACTCTTGAATGATTTCGTCAGGAGGTTTCAGATCGATGCCGCTGTAAAGGGGTGCTCCACACTGTTCACAGACTACCAGTTGAGGCATAATCTCACATCCGTTCAGATGCAGAATACAATCACCGCATACTATTTATAGATTAACCTTCTAACGATTGAATTGTAAACGAAAATTTTGATAACCACTATTCATAGATTAGGTATGCCTACCAGTTGCTTTTTCCAAATTATATACTCTTCTGAGTTTTTGGCGAATTCCTTAAATTTTTAATACAACCTAAAATGATATAATAGTGATAAAGAAAGCAGGGTAAAGGATTGAACTGGAAGGATATAGCAAAATACTTCCTACATGGAATTGTGTTCTCTTTACTTTTTGTCCTGCTAGCTATAGCATGGATTTTTATCCTAGTTATTCTAGTAGGTCTGGGGTTCATAATAGGATTAATAATTGGACTGGGATTGCTTTTCATCATCATAGGTTTTCTGAACAGTGCAATAACTGCTTATCTATGGTTTGAAGTGAAGACGTCATTTTGGGATTTGTTTTTTCAAGGAATTGCATTGTTCATAATATTGTCGATAGCAAACGGCATTTTCATAACAGTGCCATCTCTAGCTCTTCCAGGACTAGCAACAAGCGCGATTACCACTATTATTGCCTCTTTTGTGGATGGGTTTGTGGCTAAGAATGTAGCTGGATGGTGGAAGCAAGAATATCGAAAAAGCAGGCTGGAAGGAAAGGAATTCTATCCAACAATTATTTGTCCATCATGTAAGAAGAAGATTTCAGAAGATTATCAGCAGTGTCCTTGGTGTGGAACAGAACAGAAATCAACTCGCGTGCAAGAGGAAAATCTGGAAAAGTTACAAGATGTGCAGTTACCAAAGAAAAAAATAGAGTGTTCACGATGTGGAAGAGAGGTTTTCAGCGATTTCAAAGTGTGCCCATATTGTGGTTTCGAATTAACCCCTTCGTCTTCTACCTCTCATAAACCTCTTTAGATAAACCACAGGTTTATGGTATCTTGTGTCAGTATTTACACGCGTCAAGTCCATCTTAGAGTAAATCGCATGCACGATTACGATTTTAATAAGAAAGGGTAACACGAAAGATTTATTATGGGATTTCTGTGCATCTTGAGAGAGTAAAAAAGGGACGCTTATAATGGAAAAATACACTTTAATCGTCACCGAAAAACCAGATGCTGCCCAAAGAATAGCAAAAGCACTTGATTCTCAGGGAAAACCTGAAAAGGTTGAAGAAGA
>CAYFTS010000040.1:0-3005 GCA_964346135.1 uncultured Candidatus Bathyarchaeia archaeon
TAAGGTAACCAGACCTACTAATCGGTTTCCATCTACTATAGGTAGTTTCTTCACTTTCTTTCCAAACAAGAGTCTCGCAGCTTCGACAAGTTCCATGTCTGGCTTTCCAACCATGACCTCTTCTGTCATTATTTCTGAAACCTTGGTCTCTTTTGGGTCCTTGCATTTCTCTAAAACTCTTTCAAGCATGTCTCTCTCCGTTAGAATTCCAGCAATCTGACCGTTGTTAACGACAACTAAACAACCTATTTTATTCTTATTCATGATTTTTACAGCGTCGTAGGCCGACAGGTCTCTCTGTAGGGTAATAATGTTTTTGACCATTATGTCCTCAATTTTCATGTTTAGCACCTTCTGAAATTGGTGGGGAGTATGACATTAATAAATTTATTTAAACGTGGATTCTGATTCAAAATCGGAATTGTAAAGTAACTTTGAGCATGCGCATTAGAGTTGTTTTAACTTTTGCTGGAAAAAATTCTAGTTGAGCTAACAAGTTACGTTATTGATTGAGTGATTTATCTTTTAAACGAAGAGGAGGTGATTGTTTGGAAACATTCACAATGATTCTCAACAGCCCCCCGTATGGGAGTGAAAAAGTTTGGAACGGCTTACGGCTAGCGCTAACCTCTGTCTCCGGCATAGTTGATTTGCGCGTGAACGTGTTTTTGCTTGGAGATGCAGTAGTGGCTGCAAAGAAGGGACAAAACACACCTGAAGGTTACTACAACTTAGAGAAAATGCTACGTGACCTCTTAGAACGTGGAGGAAAAGTGGCGGCGTGTGGTACATGTCTCCGTGCAAGGGGACTAACTAAAGAAGACCTTGTCGAAGGCGTAGAAACGGGGGCAATGAGTGGTCTAGCTCATTGGATAGAAGAAAGCCAAAAAGTTCTTTCCTTCTAAACATGTTAACCCTTTTTGACAAACACAAAAAATACATGCGCCAAAAATAAAAGAGGAGCTAACGTCATATTCTTAGTTTGGAGGTGATGAAGAGGAATGCCCGTGGCGAAAGTTATAGACATAATTGGTAAATCTGATAAGAGTTGGCAGGATGCTGTGGAGAATGCGGTTGAAGAGACTGCGAAGACTGTCCGCGGTATCCGTAGAGTTTATGTAAAACGGATTGCGGGGAAGGTTAAGGACGACAAGATTGTGGAATATAGCGCCGTAGTGAAGATAATATTCGATGTGGAAAGATAAACACACGCGTGATTTTCAGCTTCTCAACGGCCTCGGTGTAAGCGCGTTTCCGCTATTGAGGATGTGTGTATCAGAAATGAAAGAGGGAGGTAAAGAAATTCCCTCACAGTGTAATCGTAGCTTCCCCGATAGTCTTGGGTTGACTTCTCTTTCTTGTGATCAGAAAGACAATGTATGACATACGTCATATTTATATTTTCCGCTTCCCATATATAATATAGGTATCTGAACTTTCTGGGATATTGTTTAGAATTGTCAAAGCAAACTGTTACCCAACCAACGTGTCCTGAATGCGGCCGTATAGAGATAGTTAGGGATATGGAAATGGGTGAAGCCGTCTGTTGCAGTTGTGGACTCGTCATTCGGGAAAATATTCTTGAACGAGGTCCAGAATGGAGAGCCTTCACCCTAGAAGAGAGGAAGTCCAGGTCGAGGGTGGGAGCCCCCACTAAGTTTCGTCACTTTGATAAAGGATTATCCACAGTCATCCGAGTTGACAGAGATGCTTTCGGCCGCCCATTATCACCAAAGGTTAGACGTCAGATGTGGCGCCTCAGAAGATGGCAGCTTCGATCGAGTTATCACGCTTCCCAAGCTAGGAACCTGAGTATGGCTATGAATGAACTCAATCGCCTCTCTGAAAAGCTCCACATTCCATCCTCAGTTCAAGAAATGGCGGCGGTAATCTACCGTAAAGCCCTAAACAAAGGTCTGGTTCGAGGACGCAGTATCGCATCGATAGTAGCTGGATCCCTTTATGCAGCCTGTAGATTCACCAAAACACCCAGAACCCTAAAAGAAATCGCAGAAGATAGCCTGCGAAACCAAAAAGAAATTTCAAGAGCCTACCGCTTGGTAACACGAAACCTAGAAATGAAGATGCCCATCGACGACCCCATAGATTACGTCACAAAGATAGCTGAAAAAGTCAGAGTCTTCAGCGACGTCGAAGGACTAGCCATCAAAATCATTCGGGACGCAAAAAACAATCGTGCAACCATGGGAAAAGACCCGTCAGGATTAGCGGCTGCAGCACTCTACATAGCTTCCAAACTTAAAAGAGGAAAAACTACGCAAAAGCATTTAGCTAAAGCGGCAGGATTAACCGAAGTTACAGTAAGAAACAGGGCAAAAGACCTAATGAAAAGACTGGACCTAAAGACACGCCCACATTCATAAGACTAATATACAGATTGATGAGACGCTGACGACCACCTCTCTAACTGTTAGCCAAGAAGTAATACAAATTTTACGCGACGAGATGCCCAAAAATCTTGTAAACCACTCAAAACTTTCAAATAAACCCTAGTTACATCTGTTACACAGTTACCAACCCACACGCATATTCGGCTCCTAATAGCAGCAGAATGTTGAAAACAAATTTTTTCAGAAACTGCTATAGACATAACCGTCAGTGGTTCTAATCCCCTCTCAACTCATATTTGGTTCATATAGCGAAAAGGTATGTTGAAAACAGGATTTTTCAGAAACCAGCGGTGAGACACCAAAAAAGATGAGTCAATAGAGACACTTAAACTACGTAAACGCTTAGAATGGATGCCTAAAGTTTCTTCCTGCATACTTCGCTTTACTGCCCAATTCTTCCTCAATTCTAAACAACTGATTGTATTTTGCAGTTCTTTCACTTCGAGTTACACCAGTCTTTATTTGCCCAGCATTTAATCCAACAGCCAAGTCCGCTAACCACGCATCTTCAGTTTCCCCAGACCTTTCAGAAACCTGCACACCATAACCATTTCTAAACGCCAATTGAGCCGCATCCAAAGCCTCACTAAGAGT
>CAYFTS010000041.1:0-18874 GCA_964346135.1 uncultured Candidatus Bathyarchaeia archaeon
AGGAGGATGATAAGATTCTATGGAGTGACAGCAAAGACATTTGGGCTTGGAGCAGGGTCTTCAGTGGCCTAAGCTATTTAAATCCACTCTTTATCATCTTCAACCTCAGCGTTCCCAACCCCAGACAGTTGGTTCTTTTCGTTGGTCCCTTTACGACTGCCAGTGGATACAGAATCTTTAATTTTGGCAGTTCTTTTACGCAATCTCCTGGTGGCGGAGCATTAAAACTTTCTAGGTCTGTGGAAATTGCGAGTATGACTTATATTTTTGAGTTTTTGATATGGAAAGAGGTTTAGCTAGCATAAATATCGTAAGACAATAGACTTAATATATCAGTTGTTTCTCACCATTATAATGTGTCTCATTAACCAGCAAAAAACGACATGGAACGAACCTCTATGAGAAAAACCAAAAAAACGAAAGGACAAATGCGCCTAGTCGAGGCCCTACTTGCCTCTTTTATAATTTTGGTTGCCATAACTTTTCTCAATGTTTTCGCCGTTACTCCTCTCAGTCCTGCGTATGAACCCAGTAACCTAGAAAGAATGGGTAATAATGTTCTACACGATTTAGATGAAAAAAGGCTTCTCAGTCGCTTCGTATACAATGAGGATTGGGGGACTCTTACGATGGCTTTGATGGTTTCTCTGCCAGCTGAAATCTACTTCGATTTAACTGTTTACTACTTGAATTGGACAGTTGCCAATGGTGAAATAATGCGTTACGGAAATATCGAGGTCTTTGAAAACTCGAGTTACGTCGCCTCAGTAACATACATCGTTCCCGGTTACCAAACAGATTACGACCCTCGAATCCTAGTTCTCCAACTGGTGAGGAGATGACATCATGAAAATTGTAAAACACAAAAAGGGGCAATTCATCATCTTTGCAACTTTGATAATAGCTATTATGATAATTTCCATCGGTATGATGATGTACAGCACCGTTACGTATTTTAAACAGGAAAGATGGCAAGAGTATTTGATGGTAATTGACAACGTAGAACTGGGGTCACGTAGAGTTGTTGAGTTGAGCCTTGCCAACTACACAATGTTCAACGGGACTAACAATCAGACTTTGATCAACAACCTAAATAACTGGCGGACCAACCTCACAAAGGCTTACCCTGGTTTTGGAGTTGCCCTACCCTACTCTGCTGCTAATGGTTTGCATTACGCTTATGGCGTGAACATTAATTATTCCTATGGGCTAGCTCGTCTATGGTATAACGAGACGTCTTTCTCGGCGGCTAATGTCACCTTTAACCTTAACATGACTTCTGTTGGGCTTGTTGGATACAAGTTCCTCGTGTCGACGTTTCTAAAAGTGAGAATCTTCAACGCCAACTGGTCTAGCACCAACAATGACTTGGTGATTTATTCAGCTATTCATAAAGAAGACGCAACACCTATAACCAATCTTGACAAGAGTGATTTTTCAATTAAAGATGCGAACAATAACACTATACCTATTTTGTCATCAAACCGAGTGTACGACATGACCTACGGTCCAATCTACAGAATATATTGCGCAAACATCACCACAAATCCTTCATCCGTGCAAGTTACTGTCATTGATGCTAGAAACATTAAGGTGGTCACTAATTCAACTGTAACCCAAAGCTAAGCGAACAAAAACCCACACGATATCTCCATAGACGAGGGCAACAATTAAACCAATCGTGACAAAAATGAGCATTGGTAAACCTGGAGTCGCCCACACAACATTTTGAAGTCTTCCTTCTCGCTTGGCTTTCTGAATTCTCTCAACAATCTCTTTTCTGTCTTCATCTTTTGGAACAACAAGTAGCTTTCTCTCATTCTCATCAAAGTCTTCAAGCGGATACAAATATTCTTTCTTTTCCAACTCAGCAATGTCCGCCTTATAGCTGGAAAGAAGCACCAAGATTTTTCGCCATTTCGACTCTTTTTCAAAGCCTTCAAAAAGATTTTTTTTGTTTTTTTGTTTCCACAGAAGATTACGTGCCAATATATATAGTACGCTAAGGGCTGCCAAAAAAACTGCGTTGCTGAATACGGTGATTGTGAAAAGCATCTGGGAAAGCGGAGAAACGACTCTGGAATAGGGTTGAAGTATATCGGCTGGATAGAATGGTAGGGCGAGAGATAGACAGATGAAAGCCTTAGCGTCGGCTCCACCGAATGCTCCCGCGTAAAAAAGAGTTACTGATAAAGCTGAGGTTGCTACAAAGGACAAGACATAGCCTTGCAGTAATCCCGGGGCAAAAATAAAGAACTGTAACGAGGTTAAAATGAAGGCTAACGGAGCAAAAATTGCCCACACCCAATTGCTCACTTCTCGTGTCTTAAAATCACTCCAAGAGGCATAAATAAGAAAAACAAGACAGAGAAGAACACGAACGCCGTCTAATACTTCATTCACTTCAAATCACATTAATTATCGTTATTAGAGTTAGCTGTGTATAAAAGAATAATAGTTAAAAAACGGGATTATGCGAATCCAACTAAGGCGCTTTTTCTGAGAACTGAATAGGCTGTCCAGCTTCAGTAACGACTTTGAAGTAGTAGGGGCTTCCAGACGTCCAAGAGCTTGGAGTGACAACTGCGCCGCCCCATGTAATGGTGATATTGATGGAAGACAGTGCATCAACCACTCCTGTTGTAGGAGTCATGGTGTATTCGCTAGTTCCAACCTTAGCGAGAGCCGAGAACGATGAGCTTGACCAATACACAGATACGATCTTTGCGCTAGATGTTCCTGAGTTTCTTAGAACGATTTCAGTGTAATATGTTGTACTGAGGTTGTAGAATCTTGTATTTTCACGAACGAGAATTGCTCCGGACTGTTGGGTTTGTGTGCCTGTGAAGGTTATAACCCAAGCGTAAGTGATGAGGATGGCGCCAACAGCGATGGCAATCAACAGTAGTGTTGCAAGAATCGGCGAGATTCCCTTCTTTGACCTTAACATTTTAGACAACTCACCTCTTTTGCTAGAAACTACCTTATGTTTATCATATTTAACATGTATGAACTATAGGTATGTATTCTCTCTCCAATTTCCATAATTCAGAATCTGAACAGTAAAAGAGTAAAAATGAGTTGAATTGAACTTTTGGAATAGTTAGTGTGTATTAGGCTAGTTAGGATTCGTTAAGCCTTTTTCCATGGGCATCTGGAGCAGAATGAGGAAATTATATGTTCGAAGTAAGCCGATGAACGAACGATGTCTGTTAAGGTTAGTAAACCGAGTAGTTGAGTATTTTCAACAACAGGGAGTTTTTTGATTCTCCGTTCAACCATGAGTGTTACAGCTTCACGGAGATCAGTTTGCGGCTTACCTGCCATAAGGGGCTTGGACATTATACTGCCCACTTTAGTCTTCCTTGGGTCTTTATGTTGAAGTAAAACCCTCTTAAGCATATCTCTTTCAGTGATTATCCCAACAGGTTTCTCCTTATTCACCACGATTAGACAACCTATTTCATGTTTATTCATAAGTTCCACTGCCTTTTTCACCGACGTCCTTGTTCCTATTGTCACTATATTTTTGACCATAACATCCTTAACTTTTAACGACATAAACAACACCTAACTTTGCATGAAACACTCCATTATTCTGGTGCAACCGAAACATTCGTCCGGGATTGGCGTATTTCTTGGCAGTGTCCTTAAATATCCAAAGTGATGAGCGCATTCTGAAGATGCACGTGAGTGCGCAAGATCCATATCACCGCTTTGTGTGGGACTTGGTGGAGTTTGTATCGGAGGTGGCGTTGGAGGCTGTCTTTCTTCAGTTTTCGGAGCTTCTATTTTTTCAGGAGTCTCGGGGGCCTCTCGTTTATGCTCTATATCTCTCTGGTTTTCTATGTATACTACTGGCGCTTTCGGTGTTTTCGTGGTTTTGAGCATTTCGGGTTCTTTTGAAGTTTCAACAGTTGCGGTGGATGTTTGATGCATTTGTATAGCTTCAGCGATTGTCATGGGCTTTGAGGGTTTGGTGGCTGTTTCTGTGTATGTTGCTTGCCTTTTTCGTTGTTTTTTGATATATTCATCTATGGCGGTTTCGGATGATGGTTTTAATCTGATGAGAAGTGTTACATAGAGGGTTATGAGCATGGTGATGGCTATCATTAGGATGATGTCGATGAAGGAGATTTCGAAGGAGACCATTGTTTTCACTTTATGTTCAAGTTTTGCGGTTTCTGAGATATAGATTTGATGAATTTGACGTAAGGATTATGAGTATGGAGGTTTAGGTTCATTTTTTTCTAGCCTCTATTCATAGGGGTGTAACCGTTTGTTAGGTGATTTTGCAGCAAGAAGCCTAACAAAATTAAGAGAGCTACCGCTCCCCAAAACAGCGTATGAAACCTTCTAAATTCTCTACGATACTTTAACATACTCTCCTTTTCCTCTTGAAATAATAAAAAAAGGAGGGGGGAGATTAGTCGACGTCAACTGTTATCGCAATAGTCACCGAATCGCTAACCGTCGCAGTAGCATTTGCCTTTGTATAGATAACAATGGGCCACTCTGTGCTCGCACCTATTCCAGTAGTTGTCCAGCTTGTAGCACTACTCGGACTAGTCCACGAAGAACCATCCGACGTGTAATTCAACCACTTACGATCGCCAGCATTGGTCGCATTCAACAGGAACCTAACGAACACGAAGTCCTCAGGATTCGTAGAAGGATCCGTTAAGGGCGCTAACCTAAGTTGAGCTGTCAACGATCCATTGTTTCTCACTCTGAGCGGGTCAGTGTATGTAAGGCTTGCGTTCGGATAAGCTCTAAGACCTGTTATCGTAGCAGTTGTGTTCTGGGAACCAAACGTTACAACCAGTCCTGAAGTCCCATTGTCCGCACCAACCACAAAGTACACATCAGCGGCATAGACATCAATTGTCGACGTCATTTCCAACGAATAGTACATGACAGCACTCACAGACGCTATGAGAATCGACGTCAATAACAGAGCCAAGAACTTCATCGATTTCTTTGCCGGTAATCCTTTCAAATTCACTTTCTCACCTCCTTTTCCTCCCTGATCTATTCCTCAAAACCTCAGGGCTGAGGAATATGGCAACACTCGTGCCCATGATGATCGCCGACAAAACCAAGGCGATCTGTAAAAACAGAGGAAAAGACATCCCCTGCAAATAGCCATAATTAGCCACAAAGAAGATAGAAATCAAAATTGCCGGAAAAGTGACAGCTCCAGACCAAAACTTGGCAATGGTCCACTGCTTATTTACAATCCCGAAATAAACGTTAACCGCCACAATATTAGCTAAAGACACAAGCAGATAAAAGAAACAATACCAAAAACGCATGTAATCACCAAAAACTGTGAAGAAATTCTTACTTATCAGAAGATGTCCAAATCCTACAAGCGCAGCCAGCTGGTAAATGTAGGGAAGAGCCTTTGGCATCCTGTCATCCAACAGAGTTGTGAGGAGACTTAGCATCAAGAATAAGTCAATGCCCAAAAGCGCAAAGAACTCAGGCAACAACGGAGACGCCAATTTTCACTCAACCCTCTCATAAACTTATTTTGAGCGTGCATGCACCTCTTCTTTTAGCTCTATCCAGCTGATTACGTGGTTTTTGATGATGAAAGTCGCTTTCCTTGTCATTGCTTTCTGTAAAAGTAGGAGCATTGAATCATCCGCATAGCGATATACGGATTCGCTATCTTCTAAGCAAACTTCATGTTTCTCAGTATCGATGCTGCTTACGTAAGTGTTAGAAATTTTCTCTACTTTCACTCCACCTCACCATATTTCACTATACTCTTCCCGCAGTTTTGTTGAACAGTTTTGATGTTTTACTCCTAGACAACATGTCTATATTGAGACATATATCATCAATCTTAATATATCCGACACTATTATAAAGTTTTTGGTATATTTTCGACATATCATTACGTATATTCAGCATAGCTGAGTATATCTGAGCATATAGGGTCATGATTGCTTCCTTTCGATGAGTGTTTTTTTTATCCATACTTCTTCTTGATGTCTAGCACTATGTTTTCTGTCTAAGAATATTTAACTCGTATGAATTCAGAATCTGAATGCGACTTGTACAATCTAGCTTGTGTACTACGCGTATACTTTAACTAACGAAAAAAGGACTAAACGCTGATCTCCAAGATAAGTGGAGGAGTCAAAGTTTTAGGTTTCAACTTAACAGAAAGCAAACCTTCTAAAAAGCCACAGAACATCTCAACATCATTGATGAACGGCGTCCTAACTATAATGTACTTATCTCGCAGATAGAAATCGCCGAAACCTTGAACACGAAGTCGCTTAAAAACTTCTGACCACTTCTCCCGGTCAGCGGCTTTTATATCCAATGTGGCTTCCATCGAAACTTTAGCCGCTTCTCCAATTTTCTGGCCAATCTCCCGCATTTTTTCTTTTGGAACGTATTGAAGCAGCGTGTTAATGAATTCAACGTTGATGAAAGCGACACGGCTGATGCCGCAGTAATATTCTCCAGGGAATTTCCAGTCATAGATCATCATGCTACGATATATGTCCAGCATCTTGGATATGAGGGGTTTGATACCGGGTTCTCTTCCTTCTGTGATGAGCGAGTCAATGTATTTGCGTTCTTCTTCGTCCAGGATGACTGTTGTTCTTTTTACTGGCTTTTCTTTGGATTTTTTGAGCATTTTGGGTTCTCTGGGTTCTTCCGTCTCTTCGGACATGTTGATTTCCTCCACATACTACTTATATCCATCGGCATATCTTATATGTTTTGCCTCTATCCGCCTATGATAAACAGTTTTGCCTGATGAAAAATTATTTTTCTTTTATCAAGCGCGTAAAAAGAAGCAAACCTACTATGAAAGAGGCTACGCCAAGAAAGAGGACAAGAGGATACAATGCAATTACCTGTTGAAGAGCATACATTAGGTATGTGGGGCCTACAAACACGAGGAAAGCTGCGAGAAGCATTAAAAATGCTCTAAGACTTCTTTTTTCTCTTCTTTTCGTCATATAAACTATTCCCTCGTTCAACAGATGAATAGGTTACGGATCGCTCTTAACGCTTTCTCTGCCTTGCACTTTAACGTTATGCTTCTGATTTATTCCTAACATTTTCATTAGGAACTTGAAGACGGAAAGAGCGGCTTTTTTGTCGGCTTTGAGACCAGTTGTTGCTCCTAATAGGCATGTTCCTTCCCATCCACGGCTTTTCGCTATGCCAAGCAAGAGGCCCGTGGCGCCCATTATTTTTCCTCCTCCATATAATGCGGCTCCTTTTTCCATGATTTCCACGGCAAGTTTTTTGGTGGTAGCAGCTACATAAACTTCTCCTGTTGGGTGTGGCATAGGAACTCCGCCTATGGTTATAATGAAGTTGCTTCCGTATTCTTCTGCGAAGTCTATGATTTCGCCGCATAACTTGTAATGCGCTACTATGTCGTTGAGGGATGGTTGTGCGTCTCCAGTTAAGATTATGAAGCTAGGTTTTCCAGTTGAGGATGCATAAAACTCGTAGCGGGGAGGGTGACAGATTCCATTTTTGTTTACAATAACGTAGTCTGGGAGCAATGGAGAATATAGTTCGGTGAAGAGTTTGGCTTTTGTAAGCTTGATTAGTAGTTGAGCTGTGATTTTTCCTACGTTTCCAAATCCGGGAAGTCCTTCCACAAATACTGGTTCTTCCAGTTTTGGCTGAAACAAGTTTTGGAAGTATGTTTTGTTCATTTACTGTCCTCAACCATAAACTAAACTAGTTGACTATAGGCTTTTCGTATGTTCTATAAGTTGGCACGACCGCCGAGATTCAAATCTCCAATTCGGAGGATTGCCTCGTTAACCTTTCCGTCATTCTTTCGATTTCTTTCAGAACCTTGTCTGCCTTGCTCAAAACTGTTTTCCCTCAAACCAAATAAGCGGAGGATGACGATTTGTTTTCGATGTCTTCAGTACGTAAATGAATGTTAAGAAGTTAAAAATAGCAGTTTCTGAAATTGCACTACATATACATGGACCAGATAATGCACGCCTGTTGATAAAGGCGTCCTCGTTTAATTCGTAGGAAGTTTATAATGATGCTCAATAACGTGATGGTACTGCTCCGGTGACATAAGGGAATTGACTGCTCTTTCTACCACCTCGTTTAAAGCGGGATGAATGTGCATTCCGTTAATTATCGGTTCTGCGCTTTGTTTAGGGGTATACGCCAAGTTTATTATCTCTTGTATAAGGACAGAGGCATGGGGACCAATTATGTGGGCTCCCAAAATCCTCATTGTGTTCTCCTCAACAATAATCTTGACAAAGTAGTCTTTTACACCCATGGCTTCTCCTTTAGCAGTGTCCTGATATCTCTGAATCCCAATTAGCACCTTGTCTTTGCTGTATTTCTCTATTGCTTCTTTTTCTCCAAGTCCGACGCTTGCAATTTCAGGGTATGTGAAGACGGCATGGGGTATGGCGTGGTAATCAACCTTTACTCCTCTTTTCAGTACGGCATTGTAGTATACGACTAGAGCTTCGTAGTTTGCTACGTGTTTGAACGGGTGTTTGCCATTCGCGTCGCCCAAAGCCCAAACATTTGGTTGCGAGGTCTCCAGTTGGTCATTAACGATAATCCATCCTTTTTCGTCTGTTTTTATTCCACCTCTTTCTGGATGAAGTATGTCTGTGTTCGGACCTCGTCCCGTAGCTATCAGTATTTCTTCTGCTGTTATTTCCATCTTTTTCCCATTTTCTCTGTTTACAGCAACGAGTTTTTTCTTACCCATAACTGTCTTTTCTGCTTCACGCACTTCATGGTTAGTGAGGATTTTCATGTGTTTTTGTAACTCCTTTTTGGCTAGTGTCGATACTTCTGATTCTTCTTTGGGAAGGAATTGTGGATTTCTGCCAATTATCGTAACTTTTGAGCCCATGGCTGAAAGGAAATGGCCGTATTCCGCCGCTATGTACCCTCCACCCACAATAGCAATGCTTTCAGGTAACCTATTTATTTCAAGGATTGTGTCGCTAGTATGGTAACCAACGTTTTCAAGCCCTTTTATTGGAGGAGCTATAGGCTTCGATCCCGTGCAAAGAAAGATTATCTTTGACATTATGGTCTCGTCGCCAACCTTTAATGTGTATGGGGCAACGAATTCGGCTACAGTATGATAGTAATCTATATTTTTAGAATTGGAAAGTCCCTCCCGTATCATGTTTATTTCTTCGTGGATAAGGGTCCTCATTCTCTCCATCACCTTTTTGAAATCTATCTTCTTCATGTCAATGTCTATTCCGAATTCTCTTGCTCTTTCTACTGTCCTCACTAACTCAGCAGGGTAAAGCAATATTTTTGAAGGTATACAACCTCGTGTCAGACAAATTCCACCTGGCTCGTCCTTATCTATGACGGCAACTTTCATGTGCGGTTTCTCTTGAATCATGGCATCTACAATGGGCATCGCAGAACCCGTTCCAATTGTTATCAGATCATATTCTTTCATTTCAAACACCACACGTTTGTGCCCGCACCATTCAATAATCCATCAGGTTTGGAATCGCATTCTTTTCTAGGCTTTTTAAAAGGCATTTCATTCGGCATATATTCACTCTCAAAATAATGCTCATTTAGATTGCTATGTGCATTTTTGTATGTGCAATTTGGTTTAAAAGTTTTCATGAATTAAAAAGTTATATTCATTGTATGTATTCACAGTTCAGAATTTTTAAATGAAAAACGAAGGCTTCACATTGAATTCTGAATTCAAAAGTTGGTTAAGAAACTGAAGTTGAAGATTTCTGACCTAGCATTTGTTTCGTTTATCGTTGTAGTCTGCACATTATATGCTCTAGGTCCGTCGAATCCTAACATCTGCTTGGTTTCAAACTACATTCTCACCTGAGCGATCGGTGGTATTGTTACCCCTTTTTCAATCTTGTATCTTCTTAAACGTTGGCGTTTACATGAAAAAATGAAACAGCTTACAATTATCTCCCTTGCACTAGGCTTTTTCCTTTGGCTCCAAGCGGAGATTATGTATGCCTTCTACATATTCGTTTTAGAGATTGAGTCGCCTTATCCTTCAGTGGGAGATATCTTCTGGATTGCAGGACAATTCCTCATGATAGTCTCTTTCTATTCAATGATGAGATGGACCGAATATTACAGGAAATCAAGACTTCGTGTTCTCAATTTTTTGGTTAGCCTCGGATTAGGATTAGCAGTCTTAGGAATGGTGATTATGCCAGTGGTGACAGGTACAAAAGAAATCACGCTGGCAACTGTTGTAAAGTCCTCGTATCCTATTATAGACGTTTTTCTGTTCTCTTTTGTTTTTGGAAGTTCTATTGCGCTATTTCAAACGTTCAACTGGAAAATATGGCTCTACATACCATGCGGATTCCTGCTATTCTTGATTGGTGACATAGGGCTTTCTATTCTGGAACTGAATGAAGCTTATTTTTTTCGGTCATCCAATCGAGACATTGTTTTTAATTGGAGAAGTTATTGTGGCATATGGATGTTTTCAAGTCGGTTCACAAAGCATCGAACTTCGCACTCTTCTTCAGTAGCGCTAAGCGACCGCAACGCATAGCTACTTATCCAATTCGATAGTATTCAACGCATGTAGGAAAAAAACGAAGTCCGCCGATTACACTAGACTTCCTTATCGGCTCACCGCAAATCGGAGCCATTGTGATTTTCGCTTTAGCCACAGTTTAAACTTTGATTTGGATGTAGAAAACTATGAAAAACACCAAAATAACTTGGTGAAAGCCGACTTAGGCGTTACTAGATTATTTTTCTTCCTCTAGTTCCAAAAAATACTGGACGATAAGGCATCCTAGAAGTTGAATAATCCTGCTTTTTCCGCATTCCCAAAGCGATTTCAACCAGTTCAGTCATGGTTTTGTACATGAATTTCTGCGTCGGATTTCCCCACTGTATCCCGCTGCACCAAGGATCTACGTAAACGAAAAGCCTCCGGTTCCCGTAGTTGTACAAGGCTTCATTGGGACTGCCAAACCTAAATCTATCCAGAATTTTGAAAGGCCAAAGCTTACACGCAACGGGTTTCATTCTTTGAAGACTGCAAAACCAACGATCAAAAAACTTGCACAAAAAGACACATGAGCCGTCGTTTCTTCTTTTCAAATGAAACTTATTTATGCCCGGCTCAGTAGTTCCTACTCCATACGACCGAGCAATGTTCACCCATTCTGGAAAGTTGAGGACTACATCATAACTTTTGCAACACTTACCGCAGGCTATACAGTTCCAGGCGCTAACGTATCTCCAGGGTATCGGTATCATGTGTTTATCATCTTTTGGTAACTGGTGTTTAGATTTCTGATCTAGTCTGGTTTATAAATGTATTTTTTAGTGATGGATGATATGTATATTAAATCGTAACATTTAATACATACTTCGTCTACGATACTCATGAAGGGAAAAACGTGAAATTATATAAACAATTCTGGAGCTTCGAGATAGACTCAGCATTCATAAATCTTATTATTAACACCAAAAATTACACGAAGGTTACTGTATGACGGAGTGAAAGAAGGAATGAAAAGATCTCTGGTGTACGAAATCGACTTGACCAAAATTGAAGGAGATGGAGCCTTTCCCTGTCCAAAGTGTGGAGCTGTTATCTCTCCCGATGATGAAACAGAAAGCGTCTACACCATCTTGGAAACGAAGTTCAAAGGCGATTCTTTGGAAAAGCTAATAATCCAGTGTAAATGTGGAAGTGAAATTCATCTAGCAGGATTTCTTTCCACATAGACGTTGAATTACAGTGTGGAGACAACAAAAATAACAAAGGGATTTTTGACGGCTTCGCGCTAACAGTAAACTAATTTAGAAAAGATAACGTTTTATTTAACATTCTACATTTGCGTGCATATAATGAGGAAAACACTATATGAAGACTGGAAAATCAACGGATTTATGTGGATGCGTTTGGGAAATTCAGGAAGGCGTTTGGATCTGTGTTAAACGTTGTCGTGAGCATAGAAAACCCAAGTCAAAAAGACCATACAGACCAAAAGCTGAAAGCGTAAGAAGTGGTGGAAAATTCGATTAATGCATGCGCGTGCATTTTTTATCGTCGTCCTTTTATAGAAGAACACCGAATAAACAGCCTTCTAAAAAGGTTGATGTTAACATGGACTGGTTCCTCTTCACTTTCATTGCTACTGTGCTATGGGCTGTTGGTGTTATAATAGACAAATACATCTTGACGAAGCACATGCAAAGCCCCATCTCTTACCAACTTCTCCTCACTATAGTAGAGGCACCAATTACGTTGCTCCTATTGTTCACATCAATTTCTACTGCTCTTCCTTGGTCTCTACTGGGAATTATCGGTGGTCTTGGTTTGTACCCAGGTTTTATTCTTTACTTTAAAGCTATGGCGATAGAAGAGTCCTCCCGCGTGATTTCGCTGTGGTACACAGGCACAATCTTTGTTCCTATATTTGCCTACATATTTCTGGAGGAAAAACTAAGTTTACCAAGCTATTTTGGTGTTATATTGCTGGTTCTCAGTGCGATGTTCATTTCTTATAGAAAAGAGAAAGGGAAGAAACCCGTGATATCCCCAGCATTTGGACTAATGTTGACGTCAGGCGTTGTATTTGCGGGATACGAGGTCTTAACCAAATATGTTCTCGGAGCTTTAGACTATTTCTCATATCTCTTCTGGAATTTCGTAGGAACCTCAATATTGGGGTTCGCATTGTTTTGTTTTCCGAAGATAAGAGATAATTTCCTAAATGACATTCAAAGGGTGAACAGAACTGTTCTGGTATGGAGAATCATAAACACTTCAATAGGTCTTATTGCGACGGTTTTATACTACATTGCGATCTCCAGTGGGTCCGTGTCTTTAGTGTCTGCAACGGCATCCTTGGAACCGTTCTTTGTCTTCGTGATGACTCTCTTGCTTAGTCTATTTGTGCCGAGAATACTGAAAGAAGAGACTGGAAAAAAAATCGTAGCCGTAAAGGGATTAGCAATTATTCTAATAGTTGCTGGAACATGGCTCATAACAAAATAAGTATGTGCACAAGCTTCACGGGTTGTTAATATATGATTTTTTTCTATCATCAATAATTCAAGACACACGCATATCTTGGACATAATTTCATAAGTGTTATGAAGCATTTGATAAAGAAAAACTGGGCGGACATATAACTTCAATAGGATGATCTACATGATAGAATGTGTCTTTTCTCGTTTGATACAATTTTTCATTTCACCTAAGTTTAATACATTATAGAGAATTCTTTCATAAACCTTAAGTACTCCATTAGGTGCTTACTTATGTTTAAAAAGATAATGGGAAAGGAGAGATAAACGGAATTGAAGAGAACAGCCAAACTATTGATGGTGTCCTTCCTGTTGGCCGTACTTGGTGTGACTTTGGTAGCTGCAATATATTACCACGAAAGTGGCAACACGAACTATCCAGGCGCTTATTGGGAGAGTGGGAGAGAGGTGAACGGAATATACTATCCGGGCTATTGTGACCAGATAGAAGGTATTAACTTCACCTTTTTCGGTGTTGATTTAGTTGTAAACGAAACGGATCTTTATTTATTCAACATGACGTATGGAAAGCACAATACGACCACTTGGGGGGTTGGAGGAGACTTATATAACATAGACGGTGATTTCAATCTAGATGGCATCGTGGATTGGTTCGACTTCGGTATCCTGGCACAGGGATACTACTCAGAACCCATCCTTACTACAATACAGATTACTCCTGAAACGCTGAACCTGAAGACTAATGGCGAATGGCTCTACGTCGACATTCTAGAGTTCGAATATGATTTTCTAGAGAGTCCGGAAATAAACGTTGACCCAGCCACAGTTCTCCTACTAGTGTATTCAAAGGGAGATGGAATTCCACCTGTTGAAATGGTGAGTGCATACAAGTTCAAGTTTGACAGAATTGCAATCAGAAACTACATACAGGAGATAGACTACTACTCAGGCGACAAGAAATACGACATCACATTGACACTCATCGGTGAAGTCGGTGGAATACCCTTCGAAGGTCATGACACAATTACAGTAATACAAGGTTAGAAAGCTAGAAAACACACATTATCCCACCATTTTTTTTTACATCATGGCGAAGTTTCATAAGCATAAACATCACAAACTGTTAAACAGAGAAGAGAACTAGAAATGAAGGTGAAAAACGAAATATTATTTGCTCTAACCGCTCTCATGTTAGCTTCAACTGCTTTCAACACTATTGTCTACACTGCTGAGGAACGAAAGGTTCTAAGTCGCATTTACATAGGTCCAGAAGTGGAAGTTTATGCTCCATACAAATGTTACCCTGACGAGACCATTACGGTGAGGATAACGGTTGAAGCGTTGGAAGACATCAGAAACGCTTCTGCAACCCTGTTCATTTCGGGTTCCAAAACTGAAGGCTATAGTCCTTGGGACGCTTCTTTCACACTCTTTGATACCGAAGATTTATCTAGCGGTATGGTTCAAAATAAGACGTATGATGTAGCAATACCATCAGACATTTCTCCTGGTTCAACCTACGGAACACTATTTCTTCAATGGAGCATTTACCGCAACTCTTCATGGGAACAAAAGTGGGATAAACCCAGCTTTAGAGTTACATACGTGAAAAACAAAGACTACGAAAACCTTCAAACAACACTACAAAACTCCACAACACTGATGTACGTATTCTTGGCAACCACCATTACGTTAGCCATCTCGACAGCTTACTTTGCAAGAAAAAAACCTAAAGCAAAGAAAGTTAGAAAGGTGAAATAACACTAAATATCAACCTATTCATTGTAAAGAGAGAGGCTGCAGTCTGTCAAAATCAAATGTCACTGTGGTCATGTCAATCTTATCCCAATAACTGCGGTCTTCCATGTCTATGAGAATATTGTGCGTGTGCTTAATAATTTAAGGAGAAATCTGTCTAATCTTAGATTCTGTAGACGTATAATGTGTGAGACGGATAGCCAAGCCTGGGGTTTTCACAGAACTTGTCAACTTTGTGGGGTTTCCATCCGAGAATCTCATAGTCATGAGTTACGACTCGTGCTCCTTGTTTGAGCTCTGCTTCCAGCTTCGGCTTAACTTTTTCGTTTGCGCTGGTCGTGAGGTAAAGAGTGATTACATCTGCTTGCCTTAAATCCACGTTGAACATGTCACTTTGAACGATCTTGACTTTATCGTTGATATCAAGCTCAGATATCTTCTCGATAGCTCGTTTCACCAAGTCTTCCCTTAACTCAACTCCTATTCCTCTAGCTCCGAATTCTTGGGCAGCCATAATGACCACCCTTCCATCTCCTGAACCTAGGTCGTAAAGCAACTCGCCAGGTCTTAGTTCAGAGAGAACAAGCATCTGACGAACCACTGAAAGAGGTGAAGAAACATACGGCGCAATATACAAACTTTAGCCTCCATCTAGCTTCCTTTTTGCCACTGATCTTTAACAGGTTTTTATTTCCTTTTCGAATCAGAGGTTAAAATATGGCAGCATAGTTATAAATTTAACGCATCAACCACAACGTTGAGACCGTTAAGCAACGTAGATGTTTTTGTTTGATTTTCGGACGGGTTTTCGGGGAGAGGCTGGCTGTCTAGATTCTCCACATTTTATACTGCTCTGCCCGCAGATATCAAGGTATTCTTTTTCACTTGAAAGAACGGCTTCAGCGGCTTTGCTGCACAATGCGCTGGGTTCTTTGCAACCTGCTTCTCGACACAATTTAGATATAAAAGTGCAACAATCGTGGGCGTCTTTTTGGTTAAATGTTACTCGGTTGGTTCGCACTAGTAGACAGAGTTCTCTAGCTAAAACGCAGGTCTTGATAAAATTGAATCTGTTGAGAATTTGCTCCCGCATTCTTTGGCGGCTTAATTCCATTTTTTTCTCTCCAACTGGTGAATCTAAATAATTATCAGACTCTTTTATACTTTGAGAATTCGATATAACGACTGTCAATCTAGCTTTCAGCTTATCCGCATCACTCATTATTGTTCATTCAATCCATACAATGGAGAGAAAATTTCTCAGCAACCCTTTTTTTAATGCGCACGGTATCGCATCTCTTTTTGTAGTATTTACTTTCAAAATGTTTATTGTTTAAAGCAAAAATTAAATCAAATATTAAGCAAATCATTATCCCAAGGATACAACACATGCAAACCGAGTTTAAAGTCCTTGCAGAACTCTGCGAGAAGTTGGAAGCTACGTCCAACCGTACAATGATGGTTAATTTTGTAGCAAACTTTCTTAAACAATTAAGTTTGGATGAAGTGGAACCCGCAACTTCAATGATTCTGGGTCGAGCGTTTCCAAAGTGGGATCAACGAACACTCGAAGTTAGCTGGGCTACGCTAAGCGGAGTAATCAAACGCTTAACCAACATAAACTGGACAATCTTCTCAGAGGCTTTCAGTAAAACGGGAGACATAGGAGCAGCAACCAAAATCGTGTTTGAAGCGACAAAAGTTCGAAAACAAGCAACACTAATCGAAAAGTCCATAACCATTCTAGAAGTGCGACGAAACTTAGAAGCCATAGCCGAAACCACTGGCTACGGTTCAAGAGAACGAAAGGAACGCATACTCGAAACACTATTAGGAACAGTTACGCCTCTAGAAGTGAAATATATCGTAAAAGTCTTGATCGGCGAGATGAGAACAGGCTTTCATGAGGGACTCATGGAACTAGCAGTCTCTAAAGCCTTCAATATACCTCATGATACTGTGCGAACAGCAAGCATGCTAACTGGAGACATAGGAGAAGTCGCAACAACAGCAAAAATACAAGGCAAAGAAGGCGTTCTGAAACTTCAATTCCGAATTTTCAGACCTGTCAAACCCATGTTGGCTCAAACAGCCGAAGACCTAAACGAAATCATCAAAGAACATGGCGGAAAAACTGCTCTAGAGTACAAGCTGGACGGCGCTCGCATCCAAATCCACAAATTCGATGACGCCGTCAGAATTTTCAGTCGTAGACTGACCGACGTGACTGAAAGCTTACCTGAAATTGTTCAGTTAATTCAAAACAAAATTAGAGTGGGGAAAACCATTTTGGAGGGCGAAGTCATAGCTGTTGGAGAAGATGGTAGTCCACTGCCCTTCCAACATTTAATGAGAAGGTTCCGAAGGGTCCACAAAATAGAAGATATGGTTAAAAAAATCCCCGTTAAACTATACCTTTTCGACATCCTATACCTAAAAGGTCAAAGCCTAATCGCCGTCCCGTACGAGGAGAGAAGAAAGAAACTGGGAGAAATTGCGGGAAACCTTCTTCTGACAAAACAAGTCGTCACCAGCAGTCCTCAAGAAGCAGAAGAATTTCTGAAAGAAGCCATCAACAAAGGACATGAGGGACTAGTGGCTAAAAAACTGGACAGCCCCTACACACCTGGGGTCCGTGGAAAACGTTGGTTCAAAATCAAAAGAGCGTTGGAGCCTCTCGACTTAGTCATCGTCGCGGCAGAATATGGATATGGGAGGAGACACAACTGGCTTTCCGACTACTACCTAGCAGCTCGAGACATTGAGACTGGAAAGTTCTTGGTGGTGGGGAAGACTTTCAAGGGATTCACAGACAAAGAGTTCATCCAAATGACTGAGGGACTCAAGAAATTGGCTATTAAAGAAGAGCGGGGAAGAGTGGTTGTGGCTCCTAAAATTGTGGTTGAGGTGACGTACAACGAGATTCAGAAGAGTCCAAAGTACGAGTGTGGTATGGCGTTGCGTTTCGCTCGGATAACGCGGATACGGGACGATAAGGGTCCGGAAGAAGCTGATACCATTCAAAGAGTTAAAGAAATTTACGAAAGGCAGTTCAAGACAAAAAGCAGATACTTGTAGTTTTAACGTTGAGAAGTCCGTCTCAAATTATATATGAAACTTTCAAAATTCAATTACCACTAGCAGGTCGAGAAAGTTGAAACTAGTTCGCTACTTCCACTCTGGCGTCGAATCCTACGGTTTCCTGATCAACGAGGAGGTTACTTGTTTGCCAACACTTTCAAAGGCTTTGAAGCACCCTCTTCCAACAGACTTAGAGAATCTGATGTCACTGGGGGCTGAAGGCGCCACTGCTGCAGAGGAGTTGATGCGTGATTCACCAGCAGATGCAAGGAGGAAGGCAACGTTAAGAACGGATGATGTAACTCTTCTGGCTCCTGTTCCTTCTCCTCCCAAAATTATCTGCTTAGGCTTGAACTACAGAGACCACGCTGAAGAGCAGGGAGCAAAGATACCCAAAGACATCATCATTTTCATCAAGCCTAGAACAGCTATAATTGGTCCAAACGAATCCATAGTCTATCCAAGCTTTGTAAAAAAGTTAGACTACGAAGCAGAGTTAGCCGTGATTATAGGGCGGAAAGGCAAAAACATACCGATTTCCAACGTTGAAAAATACATCTTTGGATACACGGCGTTCAATGACGTTTCCGCCCGCGACATACAGTTCGGAGATAAACAATGGACGAGGGGGAAGAGCTTCGACACCTTTGCCCCCATGGGACCCTGCATTACCATTGCAAGACAAATTCCAAACCCAAATAATCTGTGGATGCGCACAAGGGTGAACGGAGAACTTAGGCAAAACTCCTCTACACGTAATATGGTGTTCAGCGTCTATGAGGTGGTCCATCGGCTCAGCCGTGTGATGACGCTGGAGCCAGGCGATGTAATCGCAACTGGAACCCCCGCAGGCGTAGCCGCTTTCATGAAACCTCGTCTCAAATATCTTTTGCCAGGCGACACTGTTGAGGTGGAAATCGAAAATATCGGAATCCTTAGAAACGTGGTTGTGAAGGAAAGCCAAAATTGAGTGGACACTTGACCTGAGAACGAGCAAAGCGTGCACATATACTTTGCT
>CAYFTS010000042.1:0-6457 GCA_964346135.1 uncultured Candidatus Bathyarchaeia archaeon
ATTATGAGGGCTTTTTTGTACTTTGGAATTGGTCTTCTCAATTTCAAGTCCATAGCCTCCAAAATCAAATATCTTTTGTAATGTTTCTTAATTCGTTTTTCATGCATGCATGACTGGAGTCCTCACTTTTGGAACAAAGACTTGATCCAACATGGTTGTGATGTACAGAGAAAAACTGGAATGTTGAGTTAATAGTAATACAATCATCTTCCTTTTAGATGACTGGAGAAATCAGTAGCCATCCTCCCAAGACTAATTCAAAAATCAAAATTAACAGACCTACAACGAAGAACTCCCTCGCTTTGTTAGGTTTTACAGATATTATCCCATTGGCAAAGCCATAAAGGATGCTGGCAACAATTCCAAACCATCCAATGAGTGCTGGTACTGGTACAGCCTCAGAAGTTGCAAACAGAACTGAATATGAAAGCGTGCCAATTGAGAATAGGATTTGCGCAAATGCCAAAACTCGGTTTTTTGTTTTGAGAATACTACGACCTAATTCACTTAACGATTCTTTTTCAGCACCACTACTGCTTGAGTATTGTCTTGCTATATTGAGTAACCCCCAGTAGTTCTTTTCATTATAGAAATCGATCAAGCCTTCTGTTATTCGAGATACTGTCCAAATAACAGCAAGTGTTATGCTATATGGATTAAAAGCAAGAAACAACATTATAGCAAGTGCAATTATGGTTCCATGCTCTATGAGCGCTAATACGGTACCTATTTTGAATTTTTTTGGATCGTTGTTTATCTCTTGTAGTTTAGCGTCTGAGTCCAAATCGCTCATTACTGAATAGCCAAATCTCTCAGCTGTAATGAGTGTAATTATGATAAACAGAAAGAAAAAACCTGATAAGACCATTTCAAGAATCAAAGGGTATCCTCCAATTTATTCTTCTATTCCTTAAGAGCTTGATTTTCAAGCGTATCAAATATCAGTTGTTGTGGTTTGGGGGTTAAGTGTTTGGGTTAGGATCAAATCTCAGTTCTCAGCATTTAGCAAGTGCGACTAGTTTCCAGAGAAATCAAACTGGAGTGTTACCTTAGAAGACTCGGACTAACAGAAGGAGAAAGTGATAAGATGTCAAACACTAACGTAAGTCTTCATGGTCTTCTAATTGTAACTCTTAGTCTCTTTTCTGTAGTTTCTCTAGCCACTTCCTAAAGAACTGCCTACGCAATTCTGGACTACTGCTTATTTCTTCTGCTAATTCCTCTTTGCTTAGTTGCTCTGGATTGGGTGTGGTGCTTGGTCTATCATCTGGTATCTCTTCTGCACTCTTGCCAAAAAGATGTGAGATAAGTTTCCAGATAGAGGGGTGAGAAGCCTTGATATGATGAATCCTGCAGTTGCCTTTTTCACCGTTTCTCCAGCTGTCATGCTTTTCCCTCACAATGTTACATATCCATCTTGTTTGAATTTAAGTCCTTCTAAGCTTTTAAATACATTTCAAAAAGTGTGAACACTACTCATTTATTAATACAGGATTTTTCCTATCCTTTATAATTTAAGGAAGAATGTTCTATCCTTCTTTCGCTTCTTTTTTTAACTACTACCCAATGTTTAAAAAAGAAGTCTTGTGAGAATGTAGGATCGTGATTAAATATGTCTAAAGAAGATAAAATGTTAGACGAGCTAAAGCGGATCAGAGAGTTGCTTGAAACTAAACCTCCTCCACCTCCACCAAAAGGACTTTGGAATGAGTTCATGGACTTCCTTTCAAAATACAAGGTGATGGGTCTCGCTGTTGCTTTTATCATGGCTATATACCTTGGTGCTTTGGTTAAAGCTCTTGTGGATGATTTTGTCATGCCAATAATTACTCTTGTCATGCCTGGAGTTGAATGGGAAACTATCGTAGCTGGACCCTTTCGTATAGGTCATTTCATTGGAGCTTTGATAACATTTCTTGTAGTAGCTTTCGTAATCTTCCTACTGGTGAAAATCACAAAAAGATGGGGAATAGAATAGCAAAGACATCACCTTTCTTTTTTTCTGTCAGACATATCCAACTCTGATGTTTCTTCCAAATTCTATTAGTTCTTTATTTTCTGTTATTATTCTTCCACTATCAATGTTCTCATCTTGAGTGGTGATTGTTCATATTGATTTCAGAGACGTAAAGATTTTGTGAAATGAATTTGAGGTATCTAATGATTGGCATGACAAAAGAGAAACCTCGGAAGAGAACTAATATTAAAGGGCATTACATGCAAGTGAGACAACGTTCCACTGGGAAAGGAAAGAAAGGAACCATACTTGGTAAGTGGGAATCTGAGAAAAAAGGAAAAAGACGGACATATAGATGTAGACTCAGAATGAGTGAAAGAGTACAGAGATTCTGCAGATACCAGAAAGCAGGTTTCCATTGTCTAAAGGATGGGAACAACTGTCCACAACTGTTTATATCGTATCAATAGTTCTTTGGTTTGAGAATAGTGCAAAGTATCAGCTTAATTAGGCAATAACTGTTAAACACTTCTCTATCTTCTGAAGTTCTTTCTTCTTTGTTTAAAATTGTTAGTTCCACTTGGATCTCTCTCTGCTCTTGGTGTTTCCTTTTCAACACTAGTCATAAATACGAATTTTCAGAGTTTTATTCATGTTCAAACTAGCAGTATTAGGAACAGCAATTGCTGGAGTACTTACTTCATTAATATTAGGGGCTATAATGCTAATTAGTTGGGAAGTTTCCAGTATTCTTGTATCAGTATTCATTGGAATACCAAGTTTAGTTCTAGCTTACTTGTCATTGAAGGAAAAGAAAAGTAGTAAGAATTGACTTTGATTTAGAGATTTCTTCAGAAAAAGTTGAGTAGTGTTTACTTTTTGGTTTTGTCTAGCATCTTTTGGTGTATAGTTCTCTGCATGGGATAATTAACGTTTACAGCCAAACCTAAAACTGATACAAAACTCCCTAACAACTTATTCACAAATAGTAGAAGTACTATGCCCAAAAAACATACGAGATATCCAATAATCTCGTTATGACGACATTTATCCATCTTTTCTCGTACAACACTCACTTCATCGAACAATTCTGCCACTATTATTACACCTTGCAGAAAACCAATTATGCCTTTCGGTATAACTGGTGTTTACTTCATCTTGGTTGATATTCATATTCAATTAAAAACAATTACTCAAGCCAAAAAAAGGGATGGAAGACAGTTTTATCTGTAGATATCTTCTTGCTACCAGTTTATCATGAAGTTGTAGTCTATTCCTTGAGAGACATTGTGATTCGATCCTGGTGCCATAGGTCCTCCATCAAAGTAGAATTTTCTGACAGCTGTATGTTTAAGGTAGACTACGACATCTTCATTTTCAACACCATCTGCATCAACAAGTTCATGGAAGTGCACGTACCCTTCTTCCTTCAACCATTGCTCTTTCTCTTCAGTCAACCCCTCAGGGGGAACATCCATTATGCCATCTACCATGAATAACAAGACTCCATATGGTTCTCCAGTAGCCCACCATGGTGTGCCAGAAGGAGCCATCCATGGACCTACATTGTAGTGTCTCCCTTTCACTCTGTTGAATCCTGTCTTAACCCATGTGTGTCCAGGAACATCTATTGATCCTTCAACACTTCCAGGACCAGCAAAATACCAAGTCTCTCCATCTATTTCCAATGCTATCCCATGTAAGAAAGCTTTGGGATTTTTCTCCGACATAGGAGCAGCCGAGGTCCAAGATAGATTCAATGCAAGTATTGTTACTAGAAACATTGGCAGAAATACTCCTATCACCGTCTTTTTCTTCAATTCAATTCCTCCTCTCTCTAAACAAACAGTGATAATAGTTGTCACAATGAGCTTATTTAATTTGTGGAATAACCTTCTAGTGTTCACTAACACATTTGATTCAAATAGCATTTCATTTGAAGTTGAATTAGTAATTTAAGGAGAAATGTGCCAGAACTAATGATCTAATAGATGAATATTTATGAGGTGATGGAGTGTACAAAATGAAATTCATTGCAATAGTCATTTTGTTTCTAGCTATTTTGGCAACAGTTTATGTACATTATCTGGAAAGGATGTACGTACATGATTTGGTAACCAAGAATAATGAACTTAGCTCTTTGTTGATGGACTTAACTCCTCTCAATATCACACTTGATGCCCCTCTTAAGAATAAGGTAGTTCCTTCAATTGAGGACTTTGGAAATTGGCTGCAAAAGGATTCTTCCAGTGAGTGCGAAGCTGATAACAACTTTGCAATCACTGTCACACAAGAATGAGTATGTCTTTTCAACACCAAAAGGGCATGGAAGCCAGAAGGACTATTCCAGAATGATGTCCATGACTAGAAAATATGCAGCAAGAAAGCTCCAAAACCCAAGACTGCTACGGATCCACTTCCACACGCTGAGGCACTGGAAAGGAACGATGGAGTATCACAAAACCAAAGATATTCTACATGTTAAAACCGTGCTTGGGCACAAGAGCATCAACAACACCATGATATACATCAACCTTGAACAAGCCCTTTTCCATGCTGGAGGCAACAGCGAATACACGACAAGAGTAGCCAAAACAGTAAAAGGAGTCAGAGCACTGTTAGAAGCTGGATTTGAGTATATTATTGATATGGAAGGAGTTAAACTCTTCAGAAAAAGGAAGTGAAACATTATGTGTCCGAAAAACGACTCACACCATTCAGTGAAAATTCCCACTATTCAAATAATTGGTGTGAAAGACTTACCAATCATAAAAAAGGGCGACAACCTCGCTAAGCTTGTTTGCGACGCCGCTGAAAAACAGGGAACCCCACTCCAAAACGGCGACATACTAGTGATCAGTCATGTTGTCGTGTCACGGGCTGAAGGAAACGTTGTAAATCTTGACAGCGTGGTTCCCTCCAATTTCGCCAAAACTTTTGCTCAACAGTTTGGTAAGGACCGCGCACTAATTGAAACAATACTGCGAGAATCTAAAAGCATTGTTCGGATGGGTGACGGAAAACTTATCACAGAAACTAGGCACGGACTCATCTGTGCCAATGCTGGCGTGGACAAATCTAACGTTCCTGGAGAAAGAAATATTGCGCTTTTGCCCAAGAACCCTGACAGTTCAGCGCAGAGAATTCGACAAGAAATAAGAAAATTGACAGACAAGAACATAGCGGTTATCGTCTCCGACACTCATGGACGACCACTGCGGGAGGGAGAGATAAACATTGCCATCGGAGTCGCTGGAATTCGTCCCATTCGGGATCGGAGGGGAGAGAAAGACTTGTTTGGATACGTTTTGAAGGTAAAGCGAACTGCCATTGCCGATGAACTGTGTTCAGCAGCTGAACTGGTTATGGGACAGGCAAGTGAAGGAATTCCAGCGGCTATAATCCGAGGATATCCTTACTCAAAATCAGAAGAGGCGAAGGCAATAGAACTAACGAGACCACGTGAGAAAGACCTGTTTATTTAAGCCCAAAGCCAATTTATTTGGACACTTGAAACAGCGGGCGCACGCATCCATGCAAGGGCAGTTGCCTCTAGTCCAGTTTATGCAGTTCAGAATACTTCTTCCACGAATCATCTATCATTTCTTTTAAGATTCTTATGTCTTCATCTGTCATTTTTCTGTATCTTCCTTGAATTCCTAGGTATTCTTCTATGGGTTTTCGTCTCCCTTGTTTGAGGATGTTGACGCTTGGACCAGTTAGGTGGAATCTTGAGTTCTCTATCTCAAAAAGAGCCCACACCCCGGTCTCGACAGCAAGTCTTCCTATTTTTATTATTTCGTCTGGCGGTATTCTCCAGCCTGGAGGACATGCACTATAGAGATGAATGTATTTAAGTCCTACATGAGTCAAAGCTTTTCTAAGTTTCCTGATGAAGTCTTGAGGATACGAGATATTGGCGGTTGCTATGTAAGGTATTTTGTGCTCCATCATTATGAAGGGTATATCTTTCTTGAAGAGTCTTTTGCCACTTGGCGAGTTAGAAGTCCATGCACCAAAAGGGGTTGCGCTACTTTCTTGGATGCCAGTATTCATGTAACCTTCGTTATCATAACAGATGTAGAGCATGTTTTCCTGACGTTGAGCCGCACCGGAGAGTACTTGAAGACCTATATCAGCTGTACCTCCATCTCCAGCCCAGACGACCACATTTACCTCTTTGATACCTCGAATCTTAAGAGCAGCGACCACCCCTGAAGCAACAGCAGCAGACGAAGCGAAAGCCGCATTCAAAATTGGAATCTTGAAGACCGTTGTGGGATACTGACCTTGGATAATAGAAGTGCAGTTGGCAGGAATAACTAGAATCGTCCGTCTACCTAAAATTCTTAATGCTAATCTAAGACTTAAGGTAGCACCGCAGCCTACGCAAGAAGTTGCCCCGGGGAGAAGATACTCTTCCTTAGGTAATTCCTTTATCCAACTCATCCTTCACTACTCCTTAACAGCAACCCACTCCTCCTCGGGATAAGTTACACC
>CAYFTS010000043.1:0-3169 GCA_964346135.1 uncultured Candidatus Bathyarchaeia archaeon
TCAACAGAATACATAATTTATCTTATTCGAAAGTTTCTCCCTGAATTGGAGTCGGGGGATACTGAGAGGAGACTTGAAGCTTTAGGATACAAATGATGGATAACTTAAGCATCATCTATAACTAAGTTACACAACATTTATATAACAAAAACAACGAAACCACATAGTGAAACATACACACAAACGGAGAGAAAAACAAATGGATGAACATTTACAGAAACTTGAAGAAAAAAGCATCTTCATACTCAGAGAAGCTAAAGCAGAATTCAAAAACCTCGCTATTCTCTGGTCAACAGGAAAAGACTCAACCGCAAGCTTGTGGCTATGTAGAAAAGCCTTTTTCGGCAAAGTACCCTTTCCAGTCATTCACATGGACACTGGCTACAAGTTCCCAGAAATCTACCAGTTCCGAGACAAAATTGCAGAGAAATGGAATCTAAACCTAATCGTAGGAAAAAACGAAGATGCATTAAAGTCGGGAACGTCACACAAATCCGGCAGGTTCGAGTGCTGTACACAACTTAAAACAGACGTTTTGAAAAGGGTAATTGGTCAGCAAAAGTTTGACGCCATAATAGTTTCCATACGCAGAGATGAACATGGAATCAGGGGAAAAGAAAGATATTTTTCACCAAGAGACAAAGAGTTCAAGTGGGACTACAAGGACCAGCCACCAGAAATGTGGGATCTATACTCAAGCATTTCCAAGGAAGCATCCCACTTAAGAGTGCATCCGATATTGCATTGGACAGAACTGGACACATGGATGTATGTCAAGCAAGAGGGCATCCCCGTTAATCCACTCTACTTTGCAAAAAATGGAAAAAGATACAGAAGTCTAGGGTGCATGCCTTGCACAGTTCCGATAAAATCAAACGCAAAAAACATAGATGAAATAGTGGAAGAATTGAAGACCACAAAAATATCTGAAAGATCAGGAAGAGCACAAGACAAAGAAGAAGCCTACATGATGCAGAAATTAAGAGCCTTAGGTTACATGTAACTAAATTCTATTCAACAAGTTGAGTTCTAACGAATGATGATCAAAATGAAAGAAACGCAAAAGTTGCCAAAAATAAACTTGGTAACCATTGGTCACAAAGACCACGGCAAATCAACTTTAATCGGAAGACTGCTTTACGACGCTGGCGCAATCAAAGGAGACAAGCTAAAGGAACTGGAGAAAACAGCAAAGAAACTAGGGAAAAAGGAGTTCGAATTCGCCTTTGTATTAGATCAGTTTCAGGAGGAAAGAGATGGAGGCCTTACAATAGACATAATGCACACTCCTTTTCAAAGCAAGAAATACTTCTATACAATCATAGATTGCCCAGGACACAAAGAGTTTATCAAAAACATGCTTACCGGCGCCTCAAACGCTGACGCCGCGTTGTTCCTCATCTCTGCAAAAGGAGATGAGGGGATACAAGAACAAACAAAGGAACATGCTTGGCTAATAAAAGTTCTAGGACTCAAGCAGATAGTCGTTGCAATAAGCAAAATGGACGCTGTAGATTATAGCCAAGAGAGGTTTAATAAAATCTCAAAGAAAATTAAAGAAATGTTAAAAACCATAGGCTATCCGGTTGAACATGTGCCGTTTGTGCCCATTTCTGGCTTAAAGGGAGATAACGTTTCTGAAAAAACTCACAATATGCCTTGGTATAACGGCTCAACACTCGTATCCGCCTTAGATAAAACGATGACTCCAGCAGAGCCACCTATAAACAAGCCGTTGAGAGTTCTAATCCAAGACGCGTTAACTTCTGAGAAAGGAGGCACTCTAATGGTTGGAAGAGTGGAAACTGGCGTTCTAAAGGTTGGAGACAAAGTAACCTTTGAACCTTCAGGAATCGTTGACGAAGTAGTTACTATAGAGAAACTAAATCAAAGTCTTTTAAGTGCAGAGGCTGGAGACAACATAGGATTCAAAATAAAGGATACTGAAGAAAGCATTAGAAGAGGACAAGTATGTGGGCACCTTGATAACTCGCCCACCGTAGCCAAAGAATTTCTCGCCCTTATTATCGTTCTACGAAAAACAACAATAAAGAAAGGAGTCATTCCAGTTTTTCGTTGTGGAACAGCAAACGTTCCGTGTAAAATAATGGAAATTGTTAGCAAAGTGGATCCAAAGTCAGGAGAAATAATAGATGAACATCCAACTCTGTTAGAGGATGGTGAAGCTGGAAGAATAATCGCTGTTCCCGCAGAACCCATGGTTGTAGAAAAACAATCCGAAATCCCTCAGCTAGGAAGGTTTGTCGTCCGCGACAATGGAGCAACGATTGCGGCGGGAATCATCCTAGACGTAAGACGATAGAGCGTTGGACAATATGAAAGTAGTGGTCTTAGGCTTCGACGGCGCCTCACCAAAACTAATTGACAGATGGATCAACATTCTCCCCACCTTCAAGACCTTCAAGGAAAAAGGCATTTTCGGCTACACTATACCACCTGTACCAGCCCAGACACCAGTAGCTTGGACGACCTTCATGACAGGCAAAAACCCCGGCAACCACGGAATATTCAGTTTTGCCATGAGGAAAAAAGGAACATATGAAAGAAGAATCGCTACACCTGAAATCCTAGAGGCAAAAACTCTTTTTCAAATTCTAAGCGAGAGCGAAAAAAAAGTTGGAGTCATTAACGTTCCAATGTGTGGCATCCAAGAAGTTCAAGGTTTCATAGCGCCAGGCTTTCTCTCAAAAAATGAAGGAGTATTTTTTCCAGAAGAAATCAGAGAGAAGATCGGACGCAAATTTAGTGTGAATAAGATTTCAGGAGACGTGAAAACCGAAACATTAGAAAGAGTAAAAGAGGATCCTGATCTGTTTTTTGAAGAAGTTAACCAAATAACAGATAAAATGGCTGAAATTGCCCTTTATTTGTTGCAAAAAGAAGACTGGGACTTCTTCATGACAGTGTTCATGGGTACGGACAGGATACAACATTTCTTTTGGAAATACGTGGACCAAACTCACTCCAACTATGAAAAAAACAAGTACAGCCAACTCGTTAAAGATTTCTACGTCAAAATAGACAAAATAACAGAAGATTTTTCCAATTCTGTAGACGAAGACACCATCACCATAATCGTTTCGGATCACGGATTTTGCCCAGTAGAAAAAGAGGTCGTAGTTAACAACTACCTAGAAGAAATCGGATT
>CAYFTS010000044.1:0-2582 GCA_964346135.1 uncultured Candidatus Bathyarchaeia archaeon
AAGATGCCTCAAGAAAAGATGATGAACAAGCTCCTCGAAGAGAACAAGGTGGAAAGCAAAATTATTGACAAAATAGCAAAAATAATTGCGGAATTCCATTCAAAGGCGGAAACGAATAGGAGGATAAGCGAGTTCGGTTCATTGGCGATAATAGAAACCAATTGGAATGAGAATTTCGAGCAGACTCGAGAGTTTGTTGGCAAAACGATAGGCATGGAGGACTTCGACCTAATCAGTGAAGGAATCGACGGTTTCATGAATAGGAATGTGCCCCTTTTTGAGAAGAGAGTGAAAGAGGGGCGAGTTAGAGATTGTCATGGAGACATCCATTCGGGCAACATTTTCGTTATAGACCGAATCTACATTTTCGATGCGATAGAGTTTAATGAAAGATTTAGGTATTCTGACGTTGCCTCCGACGTTGCCTTTTTAGCCATGGACTTAGACTTCAAAGAACGTGCTGATCTGTCTAACTTCCTCATTGAAAGATATATCAAATATTCTGGAGACCAAGAGTTAACAAAACTTCTCCCCTTCTACAAATGCTACCGCGCCTACGTGCGGGGAAAAGTCGTCAGTTTCAAACTTAAAGACCTCAACGTAAGTAGTGAAGAAAAAAGAGCAGCAATAAACGAGGCAAAAGCATACTTCAAACTAGCCACCACCTATGCAAAGATTTTTTAATCAGCAAAAGATTTACCGTCATTTTTCAGGAAACTTGTCAAGTATTTCGTAGTCGTATCTTTTAGCCAGAATGTGGTGTTCGATTCGAACTCCTCCTTTACCCTTAATATAAATGGCTGGTTCAACCGTGAAAACCATGCCTTCCTCGATTTTATCCTCTGAATAAGGGGTTATTACTGGAAGTGAAAATCCTCCTATAGGGTGACCTGTCCACACTGTCTTCATGCTAGGCCAAGTCTTGTAACCGCCTTTCTTCACAATTTCCCTGGCGATTTTATCGATTTGAACAGCTGAAGCTGTTTTCTGGTCTTTGATGATTTCTAGTGATTTGTAAATCGCCTCTCGAACAACCTCGATCTCCCTTTTCCACTCCTCGCTGCTGCCTGTCGTGAAGCTTCTGCAAATGCATCCGTCATAGCTATTTAGAATTGGGCCTATGTCAACGACAACAATGTCTCCTTCGTTAATTTCCTTGGAGGATGTCCATCCGTGGGGAAAAGCGGCGCGGTAGCCAGAAGCAACTAGAGTTGGAAACCAGAACTCCGTGGCACCCAACTTTTTAACCACATAATCAACTTCAGCTGCAACTTCATACTCTCGCCGACCTGCTTCAACTGCGTTGTCGGCGGCCTCCAGCCCTTCATCGCATATTGAAGAAAGCTTTCGAATTGCCTCAACTTCTTCTGGGAATGGTTTTTTAAGGGACTGCCGCAAAATATTCTCGCTCGCATCAATTATTTCGTAATTTAGCTCTTGAAGCGTTTTAACTCTTTCAAACTTGGCATTCCATGGGACAATGGCTACTCTTGTCTTTCCACCTTTTGTCCTCTTCAGAAGCAGCTGTTTAAGTGAATCTTTGAGTTTTCTTGTGTCCTTGATTTCTACAATTTCAAGTTCACTCTCGCTTTCAGCGTGATCTTTTTCGATGGAATGAGCTATTATGATTGGACCTTTGTCAGGGCACAAGACAAGCGCGGTGAAGGCTGTAGTGTTGGCGAATTTTTCACCATGCCTGTCGCCGTCAAAGAAAATAATTGCATCTACATCATTCTCTTGCAAAGCTGTTTTGGCAAGTGCAATTCTCTTCCTTGAAACATCCAATTTATCAAACGAAAAGTTTTTCATGACATCTCCACAGCCAACCAAAGTTCATTCAGAAGTTGAATTGTTCTGCTACGTATTTGGGGATTTTCACTGTTCCCATGAGGATTGGTTTTTGGTGGCAGTCGCTTCCTCCAGTCATGATTAGTCCATGTTTTTTTGCAAACGTTACGTAATGATTTGTTGTTAGGGTGTCATTTCTGGAGTGCCAACACTCGACGCCATCAATGTGTTCTAAAATCAACTCTACTATTATCTCCGTCTGTTCGTCCAGCGACTTAGTTAGCTCCGCAAGTGAAATCCCATGAGGATCGTTAGGATGAGCTAAAACTATTATTCCTCCAGCACTCCTCACTAGCCTAGATGCCTCTTCAATGTAAAGAGGATACTTGGGAACATTGCATTTCACAAGATACTTATCAAAAGCTTCTTGTTTGGTTCTAACAATTCCCTTTTTCACCAAATAGTCCGCTATGTGAGGCCTTCCAAGCACTCCGTCAACACTATCTCGAATTTTCTTCAAATCGTTCTTCGTTAACTTTTCAATTCCTTCTTTTTCAAATTCTGCATTAATCTTATCCAAGATTTTTGCAGCTCTTTCCTCTCGATATTTCCCAATTTTTTGTAGCTCGTTCTTTAGCTCCCTATTCTTTATGTCAAATTGATAACCCAAGAAATCTAACGAAATTGGTTTACCTTTATGATATCTTGGGTGCGAGAACGTTACATTCAATTCAACTCCAGAAACATAACGGATACCATTTTTCCTTGCCAAAACCATGGCTTTCTCTTGACAG
>CAYFTS010000045.1:0-2040 GCA_964346135.1 uncultured Candidatus Bathyarchaeia archaeon
GCCCTTGGTGTGGAACGGAACTGCAAGAGAAAACCTATCTAACAAAGTTTTGTCCATCATGTAATAGGAAGATTACAGATGAATATTATCAATGTCCTTGGTGCGGAGAAAGACTGAAATAAAATTAAGATCATGCATGTCTTCTTGAATATGAATAACAAGCAAGATGAAGTAAACACCTATCCTCTATTCCTTTCTTTCTCTTTAAGATTTAAATTATTGATACACCCCAATAAGAGAGTTGAACAGTTATGTTGCTTTCTATGTATGTATCATATCAATTGGCAAACCGTAACAAGATAACTTATGTTCTTAGTATAGTTGTTTTTGTATTATTGATTTCGTTTCTCTCTGTAATTCTTCCTTTGAATATGATTGGTGCTTTTGTTTTCTTGCCATTTTTTTGTTGGTCTTTTCCTTTCTACTCTTACATCGAATCTGTAAATCTAGGTGACCCACGCTATTGGGTTGATTTCTATAAAATCCGTTTCTTGACAGTGGATTTAACTTCAGCTTTGCCATTCGGGTCAGGATCATGGTATCAACGTTTGCCACTTGATACTGTAATTCCTGTTTTTCTACTTGTCAACATTGTGGGTGCATTACTAGGTTTTGGATTGAGTAGAATAACTAGAATCAGAGAATGGGGAAATAACCGAACATGGAAACTAGCGGGTCTTATTCTGGGAGTTGCTTTCTTGATGATTGGATGGTGGCTTACTGCATCAAATAGTAGAATTGTAGTTAATGGTCGAATAGTCAGACCTACGGGACTCTACTTTATGGATGGTTTTGCAATTTTTTTGTTTGGAATCATCGTGTTGTTGATAGTTGTTGGCAAAATTCTGTGGGGACTTAAAATAGATTTTTGGAAGAATTCTCTGAAAACATAGAATTAGAGTAAGATGAATTTCAAGCGTGATGAAGCAGAAAAAAAGAGAGGGTTGGGTGGGTTATTTGCGTTTTCTGAATAGTTTTAGTCCATCCATTTCCGTGACGTATTCAAAGCCGTTTTCTATGAGTTCGGTTGCTTGTTCTACGTTCTGCGCTACTTTGCATGTGTAGTTGTCGCCTTTCTCGAATTGTAGCAACTGCGTGTAGATTAGAGTTGTTTCTATCTTCTTGTGTCCCATTTGTTGTTCGACTAATAGAATGTCTCTTGTCTTATGGTATAGAGTGGTTGCATAATAGTGTCTTAAATCGTACAGTCTTATGTTGCGTAGGTTTGGCTCTTGGAGTTTTTTAGCTGTTCTGTTTCGGTTTTGTTTGGCTAGTTTCTTGAGACATTTTTTATATCCCTCTTTCGAATATGAAGACTAGGGAAAACGTCCGCAATCTAAGAAAAAGGGCCCGTAGTCTAGTTAGGATAGGACGCTGGCCTGCGGAGCCGGAGATCCGGGGTTCAATTCCCCGCGGGCCCGCCAAATTGTCAAAGTACTCTCACCCACGCACAAGAAAAGTTAAAAATGGAATATTTCATTCTGCTCTCACAGGGATATACATGAAAATCTTGATAGTTGGAATAGGAGTCCAAGGGTCGGTAATTGCCACAGAACTGGTTAGAAATTTAGAAATGTCCGAGGTTAGGCTTTCTGATATAGATGTGGGAAAAGCTGAACGGCTCGCAGAGAGGTTAAAGAGCGAGAAAATAACCACTCAAGGCGTTGATGCAAACAAGCCCGACGATTTGCTGAGGGCTGCTAAAGGAATGGATGTGGTGGTAAATGCGTCTGTACCAGTCTTCAACTTAAAAATAATGAAAGCGGCTTTAAAGAGTGGAGCATGTTACCAAGACCTAGCTTTAGGAAGCCCACCTCCATTCGAGGAGGCTCTTTCAAGTGAACTAGAGCTTAGCGACAAATTCAAAGACGCAGGACTAACTGCTCTAATAAACACTGGAACATCACCAGGAATAACGAATGTAGTCGCAAAGTATGCTGCTGATAGACTTGACCAAGTAGATGAAATACGAATGAGATGGTTCGGCAGCATGGAAAGCAAGGAATATGTTTCACTTTGGTCTCCAGAAACTATGTGGCT
>CAYFTS010000046.1:0-5017 GCA_964346135.1 uncultured Candidatus Bathyarchaeia archaeon
GGCCAGGCCCGGGAGGGAGCAACCTAAGCTTGAACGTTCAGCGCTCAGGGGAGCTCGGGTATGAGCAAAGAGGTTGGAGGGCTCGGCGAAAACTGGACGTCCAGCCTCGGTGACCCGCCGCTTAAAATACCTTCGATGTGCTTTCAATACGATTTGACTCTCTTGCTCTCTACGATCCCAATGCTCTCTTGATACCGCCCACTGTAACTCCTACCCGCCACGGTTCCCAATTTATGAAAAACTATCTGAACAATCGGCTCACCCTTTTCCACCCTAACAACGTTTTCTCCTAAATTGTGAAAATTAAATGTCAATTGTCCACTGAAACCAGGGTCCACAACTGCGAATCCTCCAATAATTCCTTCTCGAGTGAGAGAAGAACGCAGATAAAGATATGCCATCACGCTTAAGCCTAATTGAATTTTTTCTAAACTAGCTACTAACGTAGATTCTTTCGGGTTTATTGTTAATTCGGTGGCGGAACGCACATCGTAACCAGCAGGATTAAGACACTTCCGCTCAAAGGGGATAATCTCTATCTCGCTCTGTTTTATGTGTTGCAGTATCTCTTTGTCTGAAAGTACAGTCAACTATAAGTCTCCCTCAACATTAGTTTAAAAGAACCAAAAAATCTTTTTTGGTAACTTTTTTACCTTTATGCAATAGACAGTTTTTCAAGCATTTGGCAAGGCTTACAAAGCTCATCACTAGTTGGTTCTCCACACTTCTTGCACTCCCGAAACTTTGCCTCCTCAGCCATGGCTTCCAGCGCTGGTCTAATCTTTTCCATAGACCTGAAAACAGTGAATTTTGTTCCAGCATGTTTCTCCTCCAACCTGTTCAGTATAGCCCTCACATCGTTCCTCAGCGCAGTTCCAGCATATGGGCATGGAATGTCTTGAAACTCAATTTTCTTCAGATACGCGTAGAAGGCAACTTCCCTCTCTGGCACTTCACAGAAAGGTTTTACACGTGGCACCAGTTTTGGGTGCACCACAGTCAAAACGGGTTTGACACGAGTTAACCGTAAGGCATCGCCGTGAAGAATGTTCAAAATCATAGTTTGAGTTTCATCGTCAAGGTTATGCGCAGTAGCAAGCTTATCTACATCTGCCTTTCGCGCTGTTGTGTTTAAAACTCGTCTCCTTAACACTCCACAGTAGGAGCAAGGTGTTAACTCCTTTTCCTGAATCATATTTACAATTTCATCCAACCCGTAGCCGTACATTTGTTTAAAAGAAGTTACAACGTGCTTTACACCTAACTTTTGACAGTTTTTCACAGCGAATTTAAGAGTCTCATCTCGGTACCCTTTTATCCCTTCGTCAACTGTAACTGCGCAAAGCGTTGTGTCTGGAAATTTCTTCTCTATCTTCGTTAGTATATGGAGGAGAGTTACGCTGTCTTTTCCACCAGAAACTCCCACCATAATCTTGTCGTCAGGTTGAAACATTTCATACCTAGAAATTGTAGCTCTAACCTTGTTTTCTATGGATTCACAAAAACATTTTCTGCACAGTCTTTCGCCTGAGTAGGGACGCATAAAAACGGCTTCTCTCTTCTTACACAACGTGCACGTTGACATTGTCCATGTTTTCCTTGCTGTTTCGTAAAAGAAATCAACTAAATAATACTTTAGTATACTTTTTGTGGGAAAACTATGTCATCCCACATCGTCGTCTTCACGATGGTTTCAGACAAGAAAGAAGCGACAAAAATAGCTCAGAGCCTATTAAAGGAAAGACTGATTGCATGCGCGAACATTGTTGGTCCAGTTTCGTCTCTCTTTTGGTGGGAAGGAAAAATCAACAAAGCAAACGAGTTTCTAGTCATCATGAAATCGAGAAACAACCTTTTCAAAAAACTCTCTGAAAGAGTGAAAGAACTCCACAGTTATGAAGTGCCAGAAGTAATTACGCTTCCCGTAACAGAAGGTTTGCCCTCCTACTTAAATTGGCTTGGCGCCTCCCTTTACGGTGAGAACTGATGGCTAAGAAACCGATGACCCGCGCTGAACGTTCAGAGGTTGTTTACAACAAGAAACGCTGGGAACTGTTGAAAGAATTGCGTTCTAAAGCGGTTCAGATAATGGAGGTTCTAGACCATTCCAACATACGCTGTATTGTGCACGGAAGCATTGCTCGGGGCGATGTCTCCGAAAAAAGTGACATCGACGTGTTTCTGCCAGACCCGCCCTCCTCTTTCGCAATAGAAACGGCTCTTGAACATGCCAATATTTCTGTTGACAGGCGAGTTGTTGTGCAGGCTACGCCCTTCTACGCGGTTAAGGGATACATTGAGGTGGATAAGCAACAATGCGTTTCTTTTCCCCTCGTGAAACTTCGACCTGTGGAGAGAGACTTTTACAAGTTCAGCGGTGAAGCATCTTTATCAACGCTTAGAAACAAAACGCGCATTTCAGGTGTGGACAAACGGTTGATGTTAATTGAACCCACACCTAAAGGCCACGTTGAAAGCAGCATTGTGGGACGTGAGGAAACAGTTTCACATCTTTTAGGAATCTCTCTCAACACAGTGCTAGACCGCGTTCACGCTCTCCTTCGCCGCGACAAAGTTGGTAGAACCGGCGTCTTTATCGAGAGAGAGATTTCGCCTGACGAAACGTTTGAGATGGTTTTAAAGAAACTGACAGACCAAAATCCAGCAGTGCGCAGGCGCCTCAAACTCTTAGAAAAATAACAACTTTTCTAACTCACTGGGAAGCGGAGGAGCGCTGCGACGCCTCCAAGCGCAAGCAGTTTTTCTCCAGCTTCGTGCTCCGTGCTGATGACAATTATATGTCCGCCTTTTTCCTCGACTTCTTTCATGAGTTTCTCTAAAGTTCTTCTACTTTCGTCGGGTGTTTCCCTTAACGTGATGTCTGCTAAGAGCAGTTTTTCAATGGCACCGAACATACCCGCCTTTTTCACATCATCAAGTCCATAGGTCACATCCAGCTTTTCTTTTCCCAACCGCTCAAGAACTTCTTCCATGACCTTCGTTTCTTCAACTATCCTTACATGCTTCAACGCCTTGCTTAAAACTCCGGAACGCAATGCTTCATGTATTCCAGCCAACCCGCTGCTGTTAACGCCTTTCACGTCGATAACAGCATCTGCAACTTCTGAAGCCTCTCTCTTCATATACTTCACGAACTCGTTCTTCAAAAATCCCGGACCTAAGACTACGATTGGGCTGCGACTGTGAATCCAAACTTCCTTGAGAAAACGTAGAGCTGTTTTAAAGAATTCTTGCTTTGCCTTCGTCCTTTTCTCAGCCTCCCTTTTTCCTGGAAGCTTTATTCTTTTCTCAACCTTAACGTCAACACCGTATTGCCTCAAAACAGCCACGCAATATTCATCGTTGTCCATTGACATCACAATTATGGGCGCCGTTTTTACTCTGCTGGCGCTATATAGTCTATCAATCTGATGTTTTGGCCACTTGGATTTTACAACAGTTATCGGCTTGTTGAGGGTCACGTTGATGGTGTGATGTGATCCAGTTACATTGAAGTCTTCAGGTGCTTCATAGACGATTCCGTGTACTCTCAGTCGGTTTAAACTTTTGTCCCAGAGCACCTTCATCACTTTGACGCCTAGGAAAAGCGAGACTCTCTTACCCTTTTGTGGACGAGTGTAATTCTCATCCAGTTTCACTAGTCGAGTTGTTTTTGCGTAAACTGTGTCGTGTTCAAGAATTATGTTGTATAGGTGCCAGAGATCGTCTAGGTTTTCTGGTATAATCTTCGCAAAACCTTTCTTGCGGTTGAAATTTAAGATTTTCAAAGGTTTCTCACTTTCAGTTAGTTAGAAGCACAACAATCATTCATTGTCAAAAACGGTTAAAAACGTATTGGCGTTTCTCTATTTTGTAGGGGTGGAAGGAAGCTGAAAAAGACCTTCTGGCTTTTAGATGTTAACTATGCATAATCTTAAATACTTAATGAAAGCGTCTTCTAAATATTGATTTTGATGGGAATAACTTATGGTTTATTGCACTAAATGTGGCATCAAAAACGAAGAAGATGCTAATTACTGCACTAGGTGCGGGGCAAACTTGGAGGGTCCACGGGAGAAAAGGTTGGAAAGGTATGCGAAGGAATGGGGAGAAGAATTTGGAAGACGTGCAGAGGAATGGGGTGAACAATTTGGGAGGCGCGCAGAAGAAGAATGTTTCGGACTCCCCCACGGTGGCTCAATCGCGGGCTTAATCATTGGCGTAATAATTATCCTTGTGGGGCTGTCCTGGTTTACGGGTTTCGAATGGGGACTCTTTTGGCCAGTTATAGTAATCATCTTTGGAATACTGATACTCGCTGGGGCAGTGTACGGCCTTAGTCGCAGACTCTAATCTACCTCTTTTTTCTAGAATAGTGGTTTATGTCAGAGTACCTACGGGGTAGTGGAAGAAAACAGACCTTACTTGTCTCACATCGGAGATGTCTCCACTCCAGAGTATGAATTGTTTAGACTTGTTTAAGTTATTTCCTAACATCTGTGAACGTCAAAAGATGTATACCCAACGGCTGTTTTATGGAATCTGAGATGCGAGCTGCCACAATGTGTGTAACCTTCTTCTGGCTTGCGATATCCACGAGTCTCTGTGTGATTACCCCATCAAAAACTACGGTGTCTACACCATCAGTTTGATTAAGTTTCTCCGCGAGTCCGCTTACGGGTAATCGTTCTATTTGCTTCATCTTTTCGTTGAGCAAAATTGCTTCCAGAGTTCCCTCTAAATCTCCGACAGCCCCAACAATTTGTTTGGGAACAAGTATTTTCTGTCGTTCATTAAACTTTTTAACCTTTGCCTTTTCTATGGGAACCTTGTTCTTGAGGGCTGTCTTGATTTGCTTGCCGTTCAGTTCTTCCACTTCCTTGCCTGCTGGAGCTCTAGCCACGTACTTGATAGTAGCAACTTGCATGAGTTCTTTAAGTATGAGGTCTCCCCCACGGTCTCCGTCAAGAAACGCTGTCGCCTTTTTTTTCTGACACAAATTTATGATGGTTTTAGG
>CAYFTS010000047.1:0-11501 GCA_964346135.1 uncultured Candidatus Bathyarchaeia archaeon
TTCAGATCTTTCAGACCAAAAACATTTCCAGCAACACTACTCAGTATGTTCGGCATGTTGCCAAGCTCAAACAGCTCAATTGGATATGCAACACGCACAGAGTCCCCACTGATATCAAAGACGACAGCATGCAACTTTTTCACGTAAACTTTCATTGTTGCAAGCTCCGTCCAAGTTCCTATAGAACTCTCCGCAGCGACTCCGCCCGCCATTTTTATGATATCCTCACCAAATGTTTCAACGGAGAAATCGCACACAACATCGTTTTCGGTGGGTTTGTACGTTAGGTCAACAAAATCTTCGTATTTCAACTCATTTCATCCCAAACTTTTTTCAACGCGGAGCGATTTAATAGTTTCCAATTTAGCGTAAACGGTGAGGAATCAAATGAAGCTGGAAGTCAAACTTCTAGGCATCGAATCTGGAAAACCTACTGTAGTCATGGACGATGAATATGCAAGTCGTTTAGGACTCCACCCTTCTGACAGAATAATAATTAAATATCGGAAAAAAAGCGCTATAGCAATCGTCAATGTCGCAGCAACCTTTCCCAGAAAAACGCTGGGTATATACGATGAAGTCAGTAGCGTATTAAACATTCGTTCTGGAGAATCAGTTGAAGTTCAACCTGCGGAAAGACCTGAATCACTAGGATATATACGAGACAAAATTTTAGGCCATCGACTTCGGAAGCGAGAAATAATGGAAATTGTTAAGGATGTCGTGGAACGCCATCTAAGCGACGTTGAGCTTGCAGCTTTCGTCACAGCCCTACACATATGGGGCATGAGCATAGATGAAGCTGAAGCCCTGTCAAGCGCTATGATAGCAACTGGAAAAACTCTTCACTGGAACAAAAGTCCAGTTCTGGACAAACACAGTATCGGAGGAGTCCCAGGCGACAAAACTACGCTCCTCGTTGTTCCAATAATTGCAGCAGCAGGTTTCGTTATACCTAAAACATCATCGAGAGCAATAACTTCCCCAGCAGGAACAGCAGATCGAGTGGAAGTTCTATGTCCTGTCAATCTGGCTATGGAAGAAATAGAACGCGTGGTCAACAAAACTAACGCCTGTTTAGCGTGGGGAGGCGCATTAGACCTTGCCCCTGCAGACGATCTTTTCATCCAAGTGGAATATCCCTTGTCAATAGACCCCCTTCTTTTTCCGTCAATTATTAGTAAGAAGAAAGCAATAGGTGCAGAATACGTTGTGATTGATATACCAACTGGAAGAGGCGCTAAAATAAAGACCATTGGAAAAGCGCACTCCTCAGCTAGAGACTTCATAGAGTTAGGCAAACGACTCAAGATGCATATACAATGCGCAGTAACCTTTGGTGACCAACCAGTGGGCTTCGCAGTAGGACCCGCCCTAGAAGCTAGAGAAGCCCTCTTAGCACTAAAAGGTAACGGACCTTTCGATTTAGTGAATAAAGCAACAGAATTAGCTGGCATTCTACTTGATATGATGAACATCAAAGAAGGAAAAGACGCTGCACAAACTCTTCTCAACTCTGGCAAAGCCGAGAAAAAGTTTCGAGAAATAATTGGTGCACAAGGAGGAAACCCGGAAGTTACACCTGACGACATAGAGGTTGGAGATAAAACAACACATTTTGTCTCAAACATTGACAGCCGAGTGGTATGGATTAACAACGTAGCAGTTGCTCAGATAGCAAGAGAAGCAGGAGCACCCAAAGAAAAGGGCGCAGGCGTTTTATTGAGAGCAAAGCTTGGGGATCAAGTGAAAAAAGGCGATCCGTTATTGATTATACACTCGGGGACAAATCAAAAGTTGGAAGCAGCTTTGGCGCTTGCTGAAAAACTTGAACCCATAGGGCTAAGCAAAAGGTATGGTGAGAAAATGCTGCTTGGGCGTGTTCCAACGAAGATTCCACCTGAGAAAGTTTTCGTATTAGAAAGATAAAAAAAATTAATACCCCTACTTTTTGAAGGACTGGGATAAAGAAACATTAAAAGACACAAGTAAGACTTGAAGAAACTTTGCAAAACAACTTCTGTTTCGATTAAGAGAGACTATAAGTCTATGAATGACTACAACGATTTGACCTTGTATTGCGAAACAGTTGAGACCAGCTTTGCCATCTCTTCTAGGCAAGCAGCAATTTCTCTTCCAGACGACGTAAGTTCATAAGTTCTAGGTCGTTTTCGTGTGAAAACTAATCTTTTCTTCGTTAATCGGCGTAAATATTTGTAGGTTCTTCTAATGCTTATACCTGCCTCCTTGGATAAAGCGCGAGCAGATATGCCTACCTCTGGAATTGCCCCGTAAACTCGTTTCTCAGTTGGTGAAAACTTTACATTTGGTTCTTTCTTGGTTTTAAAATAAAAAACGTAATTGGACGACTTGCTCTTGGTTATCAACCCTACTTCTCGAAGTCTCTTCAGAATTCTTGACAAGCTTTTGTGAGTCACTAACTCAGCCAACTCATCATAAGATTTCGGTTCATCTGCCAGATGCATTAATATGGATTCTTCGTAGCATTGAGAATGAGTTGGCAACATTTTTTCATCATTAAATTTGCTTAGGATGTCGTGAAATTTTCGACCGTACAACGTTGAACTATATCTGTTACCATATTTTTTGATAAGCCCAACTTTCAACAAAGGTTTTAGGTATTCATTGGTTATAGTGCGTTGACTGTGATAATATCCATTTTTCTTTAAGTACTCCTGTAATCCCTCTATGTTGTAAGTTCGTTCAGAAAGGGCATCCATAATTTTTAGTCGTCTTTTGTTTTTTACAGCGTTAAACAACTTGCGGATATGATTGCTTTCTTGTAGAATCTTGTTCATTTCTAACAATTCGTTTTTGGCTTTCCATATTTCGCATTTCTGAATACAAATCATGGGTGAGATGACTTTACAGTGTTGACAATAATTTTCAGCTTGTTTAAAAACTTCGGCTAAATTTTCGCTGTTGTTAACTATCTGGAACAGTTGTTGATGTGAATTGACTTCAAACACCATGTTTAGTCACCTGAGACGTATGTCATAAGGGAGTTTGAGGTCATCGCTACTGCCGAAAGAGGGAAAGGAGAGAAGGGAAAAGGAAATGATTAATGGCATCCCTCTCATCACTCTTTATGACATACGTCATATTATAAATGACATACGTCATGCTTAAATACTTTTCCTTCACAATAATTTGTTCAGTGAAACTCACCATGTTAATACCCTGTGAAGTCGCAGTGAAGTCGGTGGTTCCAGCCATACGATGCGCAGTAGCAAAACAATTGATAGAAACGTATGGATTAAAGCAAAAGGAAGTAGCAAGTCTGTTAGGAATCACTCAAACAGCAGTGAGCAAATACACTCGACATGTTCGAGGCAGAGTTCTCAAAATTGAAGATGTAAACGAAGTTCAACCAGTAATTATAGAAATCGCAACCTCCTTAGCTAATGGGCGCATATCCAGATTTGAACTTGTGAAAAGATTTTGCGCAGCATGCACAATCATTAGACGAAACGGATTAATGTGTAAGCTATGCAAACGCTCTGACCCATCAATCGACATTGAACAATGTGATGTTTGTTTGTCCGAAATTTCATTTTGCAAGAGCAATAAGGCGTAAATGAAGTATAAGCTCTTAATCACTTCTTAGCGTTCACATTTTCTGAAAGAGATTTTAATGTTAAAAAGACTAAGTTTTGATCATTTACAACTTGCTGAACTTTTCTTGACACAAGGTCAAACAGATGCGGCATAAGATTTAATAAAGAGTTTATGTAGGTGCTTTTCTGGTGATTTTCTTGAGCTCTACAGAAGAGAAAATGATAAGTTTTTTCCGAGAACAAATAAAGTTAGAGGAAGAAATAGCCCGATCGATCAATCAGATTTTGAAGACAATAACGAATCCCGTAGCTGAAGGAGTGTTAAAGGGAATTTCTTTAGATTCATTGAAGCACGCTGAAATATACAAAGCGGCTATAGAAGTTGTTTCGCTTCCACCAGCGCTGACATAGGAAGAACTTAATCGACTGAAAAAAGCTACTAGAAAACACATTCAAGATGAAGAAAAATGATGGAACGACTAAATTACGGCATAGAAACAACGAGAAATGAAAAAATAAAGTTCTTACTAGAGTAGGCAACATTCAAAAAGAGACAGGTCATTTCAAATAGCACTAAAACGTAAAAATGTTGAAGCCCGTGACTAAAAAGTGAAGACTCTCTTTAAACATCAGAAAAAACGGTTCCTACTCATAAACGCCATCTTCGCCATTACCGCCATCACCCTAGAACAGGTAGGAATCTCACTGAAAATGTACGCTTACGCTAATACTCCCTTCAATATTTTAGATGTGCCCCTAATAATCATCGCTTATTGGATAGTAATAGGTCACACATCATGGATTGCTTACAAGAAATTCGGTTGGATCGCTGGACTTTTAACAGGCATAATCATCGACTTACCCTTTGAATTCTTGGCCTTTCATCTAGGGTGGTGGACATGGATTCCCAGCTGGACCCCTGCAATATTTTTCGATGCCCCTGTAGCAAACTTTCTAGTGTATTTTGAAGTGAGTTTGGGAAGCATTCTACTCTACAAATATGTAATGAAACCAAAAATATAACAAAAAAGGAGCTGAAAACGTTACTGAAGCACTCTTCAGTCGCCTCTTACTGCTTAGGCATCGAATCAACAGCTGACGATTTCAGCGTTGGAATAGCCTCATTCGACGGCAAGATTCTCACCAACGTGATCAGCGCGTACGTGCCTGAGAAAGGGGGCATCCACCCGCGTGAAGCAGCTAGGCATCACGCTGAGGTTGCTGGAAAAGTCTTGGCAGAAGCCTTTCAGAGGGCAAAAGTAAAGCCCAAAGACATTCAACTCGTCGCCTTTTCTCAGGGACCAGGCTTAGGTCCATGTCTACGCACTGGCGCAACAGCAGCCCGCGCCTTAGCCTCATACCTTAGCGTTCCGTTAGTGGGGGTCAACCACTGTGTGGCGCATATCGAGATAGGAAAACTTGTTGCGGAGGCAAAGGATCCGGTTGCTCTCTATGTTTCAGGTGGAAACACCTTAGTCTCCGCCTTCGAAGCGCAGCGATACCGTGTTTTCGGTGAAACGTTAGACATAGCGGTGGGGAACTGTCTCGACGTTTTCGCTCGTGAAGCGAGGTTAAATCAAAAAGAAGGGATGCCTCTCGGCGCAATGGTGGAGGAGTTGGCGAGTCGTGGTCAAGCTCTTATTCAGCTTCCATACACGGTGAAGGGTATGGATTTGTCATTCAGCGGGCTTCTCACAGCTGCTGTTCAGTTGCTTCATGATGAAAAGCATAGCCTTGAAGACGTTTGTTTTAGTCTTCAAGAAGTTGCGTTTTCCATGTTAACCGAGGTTACAGAGAGGGCGTTAGCTCACACTGAGAAGCCGGAGATTCTATTAACTGGCGGGGTTGCAGCTAATAAGAGATTGCAGTCCATGCTTAAGTCCGTTGCTGAGGAACACAAAGTTAGGTTCTGTATGGTTCCAAAGCAGTACGCCCTAGACAACGGAGCCATGATTGCTTGGACAGGGATTCTCGCCTATCAACACCACGTGACACTTCCCATAGAGAAAAGTTTCGTCAAACTGAAGTGGCGGCTGGATGAAGTTCCAATACCGTGGGTTGGAGGCTGAACAGTGCTGATAAAAAGGGGTGCCGAAGCAAACCTGTATCTCGAAGATTGGCATTGTCATAAGGTGATTATGAAGCAGCGACCACAGAAAAAATATCGCGTTCCAAAGTTAGATGAGGCAATTCGGTTTTACCGAACCATACATGAATCTCAGAATATTCATAAAGCGAAGGAGGCTGGAGTTCCGACGCCTACCATTTTTATGGTTGACATTGCAAAGACAACAATAATAATGGAGTTCGTCGAGGGTAAACAGATCAAACAGATTCTCAATGATCTTCCTTCAGAAGATAGACAACGCTTGTGTCGTCGCATCGGCGAGCTGATCGGTCAACTTCACAACCATGGAATCATCCATAGCGACCTCACAACCTCCAACATGATTCTTACTCCGCAGAACAGAGTTGTTTTCGTGGACTTCGGTTTAAGTGAACTATCCAAGGAACTGGAAGTCAAAGGAGTGGACTTACACCTTATGAAAAGAGCGCTCCAAAGCACACATTACAAGCATATAAGAGCGTGTTTTGACGCAGTCATGGATGGATACACCAGAGTTGTGGGGGACAATTTGGCAAGACAGGTGTTAGAAAAGATTCAGGAGATAGAGAGAAGAGGGCGTTATGTTTCCGAGAGAAAATAGCAAAAGCGTCATCTTTACGTGCGCGTTAATTAACTTATATACGGTAATTTCAAAGGGGTGCTTTTTTCGGCACATTCTCGATGTTTCTTAATTGCAAATTCCACTCCTTGTCGCAAATAATCCTTTGACAATGCACCTACAATGTCTTGAACAGGTCTTCCTTGACAAAAGAACTTCAAAGTAGGTGTACCCATTATGCCATATTTGGCAGCAAGTTTTTGGTTCTTCTCGCTTTTTAAAACGTTAAATTTTGCGAATTTCAGCTTTCCTGCATATTCCTTAGAAAGTTCAGCATAGACTGGTTCAAGCATTTTGCAATAGGGGCATTGTGGATGCCAAAACTCAACTACAACTAACTCCTTTGATTCTAGAATTTCCTCTTTCCAGTTTGCGGCGTTAGTCTCTACTATATCTTGGGACATTCCCCGTCACCTTAGTTTCGAATGTCTCACGACTTAAAATAATTCCCTCTGCGCGTGTATAAATCATCTATAACCCCTTAAAACATCTTCCATGCGCACGCACTCAGGGTTAAGGTATATATCCAAGCGCTCGAAGCCTAGACTTCACTTCAGCATTATCTTCAAATACTTCGTTTCTTTTCTTTAAGAAAAATCGTCTGCTATCCTTTGCCTCCTTTGCGTACCTTATTGGGTTTAAACTTAAATAGGAAGAAGTTAGGGCTTTCTCCAATACTCTTCCATCCATGTCCGTAGGTATAGGTAGACCTAACAAATATAGTATAGTCGGGGCGACGTCCATGATGCTCGTTTCTTGTAAGGTTGTATTTTTTTTGATTCCGTCCCCTTCCATTATAAAAATGCCATTTAACTTGTGGGTGCCCGAAACGGACTTAGATTGGGTAATAACAGAATTGGCTGCAAACCCGTGTTCTTCAAAAGTCGTATAGCCGGGTTTTGGGATGAAAACTAAGTCCGGTAACGTGTCTATGCAGGACCCAGTGAAAATTTCTTCTTTTTTGTAAACTTTTTCGATAACAAACTCGCCTGTTTCAGGATCCTTCAGTTCATATAAACGAGCCGTAATATGCTCTCTTAAACTTTCATATTCTTGTCCTAGACTTACGGTTCCCGATGGTTCTCTTCCCTTGAGGTTAATGTAGATAATTCCTGATCCCATGGAATATGCCTTTGTTTTAGACCAGTTCACGTCTAAAAAGGACATGAAGAGCTTGGTTGAAATGTTTTGAAGCTTTTTATCTGTTCTGTTTGTTTTGATTCTGATGTTTCCGAGATGTATTGAAAACAATGTGTTAACGATTTCAATAGGGTTTATCCCAATTTTGTAAAAGAAGCGCTTGATTCTTGTTGTTAGCCGCTTCCTTAGTTTTAGTAAACCTGTTTGCATAAGCCATGAATTAACGTGTATATACTTGTGCAAAGGCCCGGCTCCATGATCGGACATCACTATTACCGTCGTCCTTTCATCAACCATTTTTAAAAAGTTCCCAAGAATCTCATCTATTTTCTGATAAAACTTAAGAAACATTTCCCGATATCCAACAGAGTTTTCGGCTTTATACTCTGGATGATGAGGATCTATGTATTTCCAGAACCTGTGTTGGATATAATCGGTGCTGTTGAATACAACCATGAAGAGATCTAGTTCTTGTTTTTCAAAAAGAAGTAGACTAATTTCTGCCAATTTCTCAGTGGAGCCAAAAAGTTCATTGATGAAAACATCTTCTCTTTCCAGAGAAGTAAGTAGGGGATCTAATGTGCTTCCACCAACAACTTTCTCCACTTTTTCTTTAAGTAGCGTGGGATAAGTAAAGTTATCTGATTTGGGCGGGGTCATCATACCGCTTATCATGAATCCATTAACGCTTTTCGGAGGATAAGTGAGGGGCACATTTATTATTCCAACCTTTTTGCCTTTTTCGCTCAATATGGTCCATATCTCCCTTGCGGACCTATCCGTAGAGTTCACAACCTTTACAGCATAGCTATCTTTTTCTCGAGTGAAAAAACCGACAATCCCATGCTTTCCTGGATTTTTCCCCGTCATAAAGGAAGACCATGCAGCTGGCGTCAAAATGGGTATTGTAGACTTCAGTTCACCATATACACCATTTTCCGTCATGTGAGAAAGCGAGGGTAACCTTTTCTCCTTTATCCATGGGAGAATTAAGTCAAATGTCGCACCGTCCAAACCAACGATAAAAACTCTCGCTTTCTTACTCATTTTTGTTCTCACTAGCATGTATCTTTTTAATTTTAGTACAATTAGAAAGGATACATGATTTGATTAATGCGCGCACGATGAGTAAATGTCTGGGGAAAAACCATGGAGACCCTAACATTTTCACCCGTGCTTTTAAAGATGTGTTTGTCTGTATGGGGCGAGTTTACTTTATTACGACCATAGTAACTGTTGATCGGATTCCCTCCACCTGTCTCATTGCGTTATGTATTGTGCTTCTCAGTTCGTCTATACTTGAGGCTTCAACAACTGCTATGACATCGTATACTCCGAACACAAAATAGGCTTCTTTCACGTGCTTCAAGCTTTTCACCCTCTTAACGACATCTTTTTCGGCGCCTGTTTCTGCATTTATTAGAACGAATGCTTTTGCCAAAGCATACACCACACGATTGAAGGGATTTAGGGTTGTCACCTTATAAAACTATCTTTGTGGTTGAGATAAAATAAATAAGAGGTCTTCGTCACCCCTTAATGTATATTCATGGAAAGGGAGAATGACATTAACTTGACGCCCCCAAGATGGTTTCCGATGGGTAGAGTAGCCCTTTTCGTTACAAGCAACATTCACAAGTTTAATGAAGCCCGGGTGGTGCTGGCTGAACACCGGGTTGCAACAGCTCTTCTCAGGGTGAAAAAGGTTGAGGTTCAAGATGAGAATATTGAGGACATAGCTAAAGCTAGCGCTTTAGATGCCGCGAGAAAGTGCAAACTACCCATCATTGTGGAAGATGCTGGACTCTTTGTGGAGGCGTTAAACGGTTTTCCTGGACCCTACTCCTCCTATGTTTATCGGGTAATAGGAACCAAGGGAATTCTCAAACTGATGGAAAAAGTGGAAAAGCGGGATGCTTATTTCCAATCTGCAGTTGCCTTCTGCGGTCCAGAAGAACTGCCAAAGTGTTTTCACGGTAAGGTTGAAGGAAGAATATCTTTAGAAGAACGTGGAAGCTCCGGCTTCGGCTTTGACCCAATATTTGAACCTTTTGCTAGTTTTAACAAAACTTTCGCGGAGATGGCTATGACTGAGAAGAATAAATATTCTCATAGAGCTCAGGCTCTGCGAAAATTCGTTAAATGGTATACGTCAAACATTTAGAGTCGATGATGGCCACAGCAAGTTTCTTTTTTTGTTAGCTTTTTGTCTGTTTAATCTTCATCTTAAACGGATAAGTTATATTTACTAAGCGACAAAATGTGGTGTGGAGGTTATAGTGATTGGTTACGGGATATGTTTTTATAGATGCGGAGAAGGGCAGAGCATTGGAAGTTGCTTCGGAAGTAGTGAAGATTAAGGGTGTTAAAACGGCTTGTGCAGTGACTGGCACTTTTGATGTAATAGCCACCTTTGAAGTGAAAGACATTAAAGATATTGGCGAGACAGTTGCAAAGGGTATACATGGAGTCGAGGGGGTCTACCTAACGCAGACAGCAATATGCGTCAAATGTTGCGAAGAATAAACCTACTCCAAATCTATTTTTTTGTTCCATGTTTCATCTGCAAAAATTACGTGTTAACATCAACAATTTAACGAAGGTTTTAAATATCAGCAGTCTCTCGCTCTTAAAGATACTATCTGGAGAGTAAAAGTTGCCAAAGAAACATAGAGGAGGCTCACATTCCATTCGACCCGTCAGCAAACGGCCTCCCGTCTGGTGCAGATACAAACCAGAAGAAGTTGAAGCTCTAGTTATCAAACTTGCAAAGGAAGGACACGCCACCAGCAAGATTGGAACAATCCTACGCGATCAACATGGCATACCACTAACCAAACCCATCACAGGAAGAACAATTACCCAAATTTTGAAAGACGCAAAATTGCGGCCTTCCATTCCAGAAGACTTAGAAAATTTGTTGAAAAAAGCCGCGAGCCTTCGTGTTCACCTTGAAAAGAACAACAAGGACCTATACAACAAGAGGGCGCTCCAGAATGTGGAAGCCAAAATTCACAAACTTTCAAAATACTACAAACGCACTGGAGTGTTGCCGCCAGACTGGAAATTCAAGGCAAAAACTGCGTCTCTCATCTAATTTTTTTTGGGGTTCCCGTGACCGTGAAGAAAGAAGAAATCAACGGCCTCTTGAACAGTGCTTTTAAGGCAGCTAAACTCATTCGTGAGTACGTCGAAAAAGAGAAACCCATCCACGTAGCTTCCCACTACGACGCGGACGGATTAGCCGCTGGAGGCATTATCGGAAAATGTTTAGTTGGATTAGGAGGGAAGTTTCGCGTTCGAATTGAAAGGTGGTTGGACGAGAAAGTTATTGAGGGAATAGCCGCCGCACAAAAAGACACTCTGATGGTGTTCACCGATTTTGGAAGCGGCGATCTCAACTTACTAGGCGAAGGTTTATCAAAACATCGCGTCATCATTCTTGACCACCATCAACCTGTCGGCGAAACTCCATCAACATTCATCCACGTAAATCCCCACCTCCACGGAATCGACGGCTCTCGCGATCTCAGCGGGGCTGGAACAGCTTACCTAGTGGCTAAGGCTCTTGATGAAAAAAATGTTTATTTAGCGAGCGTAGCCACGGTTGGAGCCCTTGGAGACTTACAAGACAAATATGAGCATAGGAAGTTGGGGGGAGTTAACGAAATAATTGTGGAAGACGGAGTGAAATCGGGCTGTCTTAAACTTGAAACAGACCTTCTCTTTTTTGGAAGGGAAACCCGCCCTATACATAAGGCATTAGCCTGCACCACAAATCCATTTATCCCCGGCATAAGCGGACAGGAAGATGCAAGCTATTCCTTCTTAGTGAAGCGCGCTGGAATAAAGCCGAAGAGCAAGGACAAGTGGCGAGCTTTAAGAGACCTTTCGGATGAGGAGAAAAAGAAATTGTTTTCTGCGCTCGCCGACTACTTGGCGTCCAAGGGATTTCCAAGTGACTTTGCGTTAAGTTTGATCAGAAGTGTTTACACGCTGACCCGTGAAGAACCTTGGACTCCGCTTAGAGACGCCCGAGAATTTGCGGTTCTGCTTA
>CAYFTS010000048.1:0-8018 GCA_964346135.1 uncultured Candidatus Bathyarchaeia archaeon
GGTGGCTCTAACGAGACCATTAATTGATTGATAGTTAACAGTGTCTGCGCCTATTCTCTCAGCTATTTCTTCAGGACCATATCTGGACCCTATCAACTCGTTATAGGTTGCCATGTCAATTCCGTAAAAGCAGGGGCTTATTATTCTTGGAAATGTAACGAACACGTGAACCCTTTTTGCTCCTTTTTTGCGCAGTTTTTCTATAATTACCTTTGTGGTGTCGCCTCTTACGATGCTGTCTTCAACCACTGCAATGGTTTTTCCACTAATCCTGCGGTCAAGGATGTTAATTTTTCTGTCGATTGTTGTGAATCGTTCACGTGACAACAGAATAAACGCTCGTTCAGTCACGTATCTATGTCTCCTTGACGCTCTTTCCCACCTAACTCCAGTTTCTTCGTGAAGCCCATACGCCGCGTCATTTCCAGTTTCGGGTATTGACATAATAATATCTGCTTTTTTTGCGATTTCAGAATATTCTCTTCCTAGGTTTCTTCCAAAATCTTCTCTCACTTCATAAACATGTTTGTTCCCCAGTGTTGAGTCTGGTCTAGAAAAATACGCAAATTCAAAGCAGCAGAGCGCTTTTTTTTCGTTTCTAACGAGTTGGTTTCGAACGAAACCATCTTTTGATGCGATCACGAGTTCTCCAGGATTTATTTCGAAATCGTATTCAAAGCCGTTGATGTCTAAACCAACAGTTTCTGAAGATACAGCGTATGTCTCACGGTCTTCGCTGCATCCGCAACAGAGCGGTCTTATTCCATGAGGGTCTTTGAAGGCGAAGAGTTCCCCATTTTGAGTTACTCCTGCTATGGAGAAGGCGCCTTCTAGTTCCTTCATGCATGTTCTAACTGACGAAGCTAGATCATCGCTTTTCATTAGTTCCATGAGAAGTTTTCTACAAATCACTTCTGCGTCACATTCACAGGAAAAACTTGGAAATCGTTTCTCAAGTTCTCTTTTTAGTCCAGAATTGTTAACAATGTTACCGTTAAACGCTATCGCAACTCCCTTTTTTTCTGACTGCGCTAGTATGGGTTGAGCACCCTTTACCAACGCTTGTTCGTCCGTTCCACCGGAAGTTGTGTATCGTATGCTCCCTATACCAACATATCCTGGCAATTTGTTAAGCCAGTCTTGAATTTCCTCTTTTTTTATCTTCGGAACTAGGTCTAAGTCCCTATGCACATGAAAATTGTTGTAAAATGTGAGGAAGCCATGCGATTGGTGACCGCGGTGGTTTTGTGATCTTAATCCCCAGTAGATGTGTGGAAACACTGGTTTGTGTTCGAAATTTTGAGCTCCGAAGACGCCGCAGGCTTCTTTCAAAGGTTTTAACATAAATGTTAAGATATAGACTACCTTATTTATGGGTTTTTGACAAAAACATGCATGTTTCTCGATAGCTATCTTGTTAATGAGAATACATATTTGCATTATTCACTGTGCGTATTTCAAAAATGACCCGTGAACGGCTATTAATGGAAATAAAAACACTTTTCTGAAGTTTAGTGCAACAACCGCAGATCTAACTGATAGGTAAAGCAAAATTTAAGTGAGTTTGAGAGAGCAAACTAGAATAATGAAGTAAAAAAGATAGTCCAGTGCCTAGGTGACCGAGTCCGGCAAGGTGACCGCCTGCAGAGCGGTTTAATAGGGGTTCAAATCCCCTCCTAGGCTCTAAAGGAGGTGGCAAAATGGTCTTAAGAATCTACAATACTTTGAGCAGAAAAAGAGAGGTTTTCAAACCGATACATGGAAACAGATTGAACATGTTCGTGTGTGGACCAACCACCTACGACCTCTCTCACCTAGGACACGCAAGAACCTACATATCCTACGACATTATTGCACGTTATCTTAGGTACAAGGGATACAGTTTATTTTATGTCATGAACATCACAGATGTGGACGATAAAATCATAAACAGAGCAGAAAACATCAGTGTTGAGCCGCTTGAATTAGCGCGGGAATATGAAAAACGTTTTTACGAAGACATGACCGCGCTTGGCATCCGAAGCGTGAACCTCTTCGCCAGAGCATCAGAGCACATCCCCGAAATCATCGACCAAGTGAAGACCCTCATCGATAAGGAATATGCATATGAAACAGAAACAGGCGTTTACTATGACATCACCAAGTTTAAGGACCTCGGCGTCCTCTCTCATCAAAATCCCTCAGAACTTAGGAAACACAGGATAGAACCTGATCCAACGAAGAAAAGCGCCCAAGATTTCGCCTTATGGAAGAAGAGAGAGCCAGAGGAGTTAGGCTGGAGTTCGCCTTGGGGGAAAGGAAGACCCGGCTGGCATATCGAAGACACGGCTATTACAACGCACTATTTTGGACCGCAGTATGATATCCACGGAGGTGCAGTTGAGCTCATATTTCCCCACCATGAGGCTGAAATCGCTCAAGCTGAAGCTGCAACTGGGAGAAAGCCTCTTGTGAAATATTGGGTGCACACTGGAATTCTCAAGGTAGATGGAAAGAAAATGTCGAAGTCTTTGGGCAATTTTGTCACAGTTCGAGACGCTTTGAAAAGGTATGACCCAGAAGTTCTAAGGTTCTTCTTCGCTTCTGCGCACTATAGAAGCATCATTGATTTCAGCGAGGCAAGTTTGGAGCAGGCGGAGCGAAGTCTCCAAACCCTCCATAACGCCTTGAGCAACATACGGAAGCTTGCGTCTAGACAAGGAATAGAAAAGAGTGAGGAGAAGTTAGACAAGAAAACATTGCAATGCCGCGATAAGTTTGTGAAAGCGATGGATGATGACTTCAACTCTCCTTTCGCTCTCACAGCATTATTCGACCTAGCTAACGAAGTAAACAAGTTTGTCGATAGTCACGAAACAATAAACGCCAACTTGCTGGAAAAAGTCGTGAACGCCTTCAAAGAGTTAGGTGGCATATTCGACATACTTCAAAAAGAAGAGAGAAAGGTTGACTTAAGAAGTGTAGGCGACTTGGTAGATTTGCTTGTTGAATTGAGGCAAGAGTTCAGAGAAACGAAAGACTGGCAAAAGGCAGACAAGATTCGGTCAAAATTGAAGGATTTAGGAATTATCTTGGAAGACACAGCGAATGGAAGTAGGTGGAAGAGCACAAGTTAACTCCACCCAATTTCAAAATCAGTTGGTAGCCCGGGGGAGATTCGAACTCCCGTCGACGGGTCCAAAGCCCGCCATTCAAGAGATACCTCCAGCCAGGTTTATCCTTGCTTGTCCACTACAGTCGGCGGAGTTAAAGAGTTTCTCCTCCACCGGGCTAAAGCGTGTTTCCGGGCTACGTTCCCATTCATAATAGCAATCTTTCAATAATTAACCTTAACGTCATTTACCCCCAAATAGACAAAAAATACAACGCTTGTGAAACACTGATTTATCCACGTTGTTTCTTGCAACAGCGCACTTAAGGTTGAACCAACTTTGTTTCCAGTACTATAAATGAACATGCACGTGCATATTATTTAAACGGGTTTAAACTCGTACACTATCCTGTCTGCACCCACTCTACAACTCCTAACCTGAACCGTCATGCCAACTCTCAGCATATTTAAGGTGACATCCATTAACTGCGCTAACAGTCTTGTTTTATCTTCAAGCTCTACTACTGCTACTATGTAGGGCGCATATTTAGACATGCTCTCAGGAGGAACCACAACTGGAGTGTAAGTTAAGATTTTTCCTCGACGTGGAGCTTCATACCACTTCATATTTGCTGAGCCACATTTGCAGTGGGCTCTCGGTGGCAGGTATTTGGCTCCACACTCTTCGCATTTAGTTCCCATCAGCCTGTCATTCTTAAGCTCTTCCGCAAATCTTGTGATTAGTTGAGTCTCAGGCAAACACGAAACGTATCCGAACTTCATCTTTTTTCACCTCGAGTATATGTGGACGAAGCAGTATTGTCCAGCCTGTCCAACATTGTGGCTGAGCCCTATTTCCGCTCCGTTTACCTGTCTTTTTCCAGCTTCGCCTCTCAACTGCTTCGTTATTTCGACAGTCATGGATACTCCTGTAGCTCCAAGTGGATGCCCCTTTGATTTGAGCCCACCGTCAGTGTTAACTGGAGTTTTCCCACCGATGTAGCTTTGCTTCTCCTCTATGAACTTTCCTCCCTCTCCCTTTTTGCAGAATCCAAGGTCTTCGTAAGCCATGATCTCGGCGATGGTGAAGCAGTCATGAACCACAGCTACATCAACCTCTCCAGCAGTGATTCCCGCCATCCTATAGGCTTTCTCCGCCGCTATCCTAGTTGCCTTCAGTTCAGTTAGGGTTTCCCGCTCACTGATCATCATGGTGTCGGATGCAGCGCCTAAACCCGCGAGCCAGATGGGCGTGTCACTGATCTTTTTCGCTTTCTCTTCGTTAGCCAAAACAACGGCAGCTGCTCCGTCTGATACTAAGCAACAATCATAAAGATTCAATGGATAACATATCATACTGGATTTCATCGCTTCCTCCAGCGTGATTGATTTCTGTATGTGCGCGTATGGGTTCATGGCTCCATACATGTGGTTCTTAACCGAAACCATGGAAAGCTGTTCTCTCGTTGTGCCATACTTGTGCATGTGAACCTTAGCCATCATAGCATAGAAACTTGGAAACGTGGCGCCAAAAGGATACTCCCACTGGGTGTCTCCAGCCCGAGCAATCACATCCGTAACTTTCAATGTGCCCAAATGCGTCATAGTTTCAGCTCCAACCGCAAGAACAATATCTGCGAGACCAGCCGCTGCAAAAGACCAACCGGCTTGTAAAGTAGCACTACCAGTAGCACATGCGGCTTCAGCTCTGAACACGGGTTTGTTTCCCATCCCCACGTAGTCATGTACTAGAACCGCTGGGGATACCTGTGCTGCAAACTCTTCAGAAGCAACTCCTATAACTGAAGTGTCTATGTCCTTCACGTCAATTCCAGCGTCTTCTAGCGCTCGTGTTACTGCTTCATATGCTAATTCCCTTAAAGTTGCATTGGTTCTTGTGCCAAACTTCGAATGTCCTATACCGACAATTCCCACTTTTTGAGACAACGGAGTTCTCTCCAAAATCTAAAGAGTGATGTTTTAGAAACTATATATACTTTAAAGATTTGAACGAATTCTTGCTCTATACAAGAGAGCCCGGTTACCGTTGGGAAAACATTAATGTGTGAGAATAAGGTCTAGTTTTTTGGGGTTTGAAGAAGATGAAAGGAGAAATCGTTCTTTAAATTTCGCTGAAAAGAGAGCCTCTTCAAACCATTCCAAACTGAGCCCATAAGCCTTTCTTCCTTTCTCATAGACTCCATGTTTTTATGAATAATTTAAATTTTGCGTATACATAATTATACTAAGCATGTAGCATAACTGATAAATGAAGCGAAAAATTACTTGTGTACACCTTATGGAAAATTGAGCATACTTCTAAAATCTAAATTAAGGGTGCGCCTACAAAAACATTAAGTGCGTATTCTTCTTAAGACCATGGAAATGTAGAGGTTATGCAAAAATGGTTGAAATAATCGAAATCTACGTGCTCAACCTAGCGATTACGGTATTTATGTTCATCATCCTAACCTTCCGAGCATGGATCGAGTTGAAGAACTATCGAATCATGTGGAAAGAGCTAGAATGGAGAAAAACTCGTGAAGTCGCAGGTAAAATTCTGAAGGCTGAGAAGGACATGTTTGCAGGAATGGAAGGCGGGGAGGAACTATACAAGCTACTCTGTAAAATGTTCGAAGTGTCAGAGAGTTAGCAGACAACCATAGAAGACCGCTTAGTGCCTGAAACCCGCTTTTGCAACGCCGTCCCTGAATCACATCTAGGTTGCGGTTTAAAATATATGTAGGGTTAGGGAACATGCCATCTTATGAAATAACCCATTTATTAAGATATCTGATACAACTACTTTTGAGGTGTAACCATGATAGGCTACTTTATCAATCTTCTTGTCGGCGGACTAGTGATCGTTCTCACGTACCTCGCTGCTCTACTAATCATTCTGACTTACTATGATAAGCAAGGTAAAGCAAAACGCAGAACAACAAGAAAGAAAAGATAGGTGCACCTAACTTCTAGGTGCTTGTCTTGTGTAGAGATGTATAGACTAATGTTATGTCAGTGGTTGTTTCCTCAGTTCTAAGTAATCCGTCAATATCAGTATTCCTTGGATTATTAGAAACAAACCAACTATCCATTGTAGAAGTTCTGGGAATATTATTACTAGCACACCGAAGATGATGCATATTGTGGCTAAGACTGGTTTTGAAACTGTTATGCCAAACTTTTTCAGTTCCTTCTCTACTGTCCCTGCCATTGTCTTTCTCCCCTAATCACAGTTTACAGGATACAATAGTTATCGGATTTAAAATATTCGATTAGTCTCTTTACTCTTGAAAGTGATATGACAGGTTTTTAGGCGGATAAAAATTAATTAAACAAATAATATCATTTAATTGGGGAGTAAATGTTGACTGAAACCTTGCCCATTAATGAAAAGATAGTTGAAAGAAAGACAATTGTTTACAAAACTCTTGTTGACCCTACAGTAATAAAGGTTGCTGGAGAGAAGATGAAGAATAAAATGTTTGTCAGGTTTGGATTTCTGAAGCCTAAACCTGAAGAAATACAATTTGTTTCCATTGACAAATATTATGAGTCATACATCGTGATTAACGGAAAATACGTAATTGATTATTACCGTAAATGCGTCTACACAATTAATGTTGACGAGAAAGTGCAGGAAGTTATTCTTTTAAATCAAAAATTTAAGCCTAAACAAACGGAGGACCCATCTGTGAAGGGTTATAAGGTAATTAAACTTGAAGGCGAAGAACACTTGCTCTATGAGGATAAAGCTTCTCTTATTCTAGACAAAACTGGTCATGAGGTTCTCCTCAAACAGTTACCATCTGCCCCTTCCGAGGAGCATCCTACGAAAATGTTAGCTGAACTTGGAGAAAATGCGAAAAAACTTGAAATCGCTCCAGACGCAGATGTAGGTATCATCAGATCCAAAATAGCTAAACGACCAGAGGACATAAAGCGGATTGCCCATGAATTGTTTGAAGTTACAGAGCGTGCTGTAATCTACACTCCAATCTACAAAGTGTTGTTTCAAAACGTAAAGACAGGCAGGGTGAAGGCTATGGAATTTGACGGCGTCACCTCCAAGAGAATCCAGCAGAAATAGATCCAGAGTTTAGAGACATGAGCGTTGGTACATAATTCGAAAGCGTAATTGAAAAGAAAAAGGGGAAATTAGAGGGAAATGACGAACAAAAGGCGCTCAACCAGTTCCTTATAGCGGTTCCGAATCGTAACTTCAGTTACTTGAGCTATCTCAGCTATTTCCCTCTGGGTTTTTCGTTCACCAGTGAGCACGGATGCGATGTAGCTGGCGGCTGCGGCTATGCCTGTGGGTCCTCTACCAGACGTGAGTCTAAGTTCTTTTGCGGTGCTGAGGATTTTATGGGCAATTTCCTCCACCATTCCCTGCATGGTGAGTTGATTGGAGAATTTGGTGACGTATTGACCAGGTCTTAATGGTGGAATGAAATAGTCAAGCTCCTTAACGAGGAATCGGTAGCTGCGTCCCACTTCTTTCTTGTTGATGTTGGAGGCTTGAGCTATCTCCTCAAGGGTTCTTGCAAGTTTGCACTGTCGACAAGCCACGTATATGGCGGCAGCTGTAACACCTTGGATAGACCTTCCTCGAATTAGACGCTCCTTAACGGCCTTCCGATAGATTACGGAGGCGGTTTCAAGAATGTTTTTAGGGAGATTAAGCGCATTGGCTATTTTAGAGATTTCGGACAGAGCAAACGCGAGGTTTCGTTCAGTGGCATCGGAAACTCTGATGCGCCGCTGCCACTTCCTGAGTCTATAAATCTGGGCTTTTTGACCGGGACTGAGTCTCTTGCCGTATATGTCGCGGTCATGCCAGTCAATCATTGTGGAAAGTCCTTTATCGTGAATGGTGAAGGTGAGAGGAGCGCCAACACGGGTTCGTTTGGCCCGTTGTTCAGTG
>CAYFTS010000049.1:0-13654 GCA_964346135.1 uncultured Candidatus Bathyarchaeia archaeon
TATATGAAGTGATAAGTGGTGGGAAAGGCATGGCAAGCCAAGAGTTGAAGTCTTCTTCGAAGAGGATTGGTCAGCTTTACCCTATATTAGTTGACTATTATGGCAACATCATCGATGGAGAACACCGCTTTAGAGCGAATCAAAAATGGAGGAAGATGAGGCTCGAGAACATCAAGACGAAGAAGGATAGGCTTATCGCTAGGATCGTCAGCAACAGTCTTAGGAGAATAGTGTCTAGAACAGAGAAGAGGGATCTGTTAGGCAGACTTGGAGAAATCTATCTCAACGAAGGAACGGAACACGGAAGGATAGCATATAAAATCGCGGACGAAACCGGTATGAGCTACCAGTGGGTTATGAAATACTTGCCAGACAAGTTTAAGGATCGTCTGCAATCTGAAAGGGCAAAGCCGGCTCTACAGCGTAGAGCCGGAATAAGTAAACTACTGGAACCTCCGGAGGATGTGCTGAAAGTAACTGTCTACAAAAACACAAGCTTCGTGAACCTCATAGTGAAAAAGTCTCTTTATGGGAAGCTGGAGGAAAAGGCCAAAAACTTGGAAACAACACCGACCAAGCTCATATACAACGCATTATTGTCAATATTGGGAACCTAGCGTCTATAATCAGCGCGTGTTAAATAAAGGTACTAATTCAAGTACTCTGCTTGTATAGATTTTTAGAATGGATGCCTAAAGTTTCTTCCTGCATACTTCGCTTTACTGCCCAGTTCTTCTTCTATCCTAAACAACTGATTGTATTTTGCAGTTCTTTCACTTCGAGTTACACCAGTCTTTATTTGCCCGGCATTTAATCCAACAGCCAAGTCTGCTAGCCACGTATCTTCAGTTTCCCCAGACCTTTCAGAAACCTGCACACCATAACCATTTCTAAACGCCAATTGAGCCGCATCCAAAGCCTCACTAAGAGTCCCTATCTGATTAACCTTTAACAAAAGAGCATTCGCAGCCCCCATTGCAATTCCCCTTCTTAACCGATTTACATTTGTAACAAACAAGTCGTCTCCAACTATCTGAATGTCTAGAGTCTTCGTTAATTCTGCAAAACCCTCAAAATCTTCCTCTTCTAACGGATCTTCAATTGACTCAACAGGATAAGCTGAAACCAACTCTTCATAAAAATCCACAAGCTCTTCCCTGCTAATTTCCTTCCCCATCAAAGTGTACTTCCCTGTCTTTCTATTATACAAATGACTGGCAGCAACATCTAAACTAAGAATAAACATGCCTCCGTACCCAAGCTCTTCTACAGCCTCTAATTCTGCATCAAAAGCTTCTCTGGGGTCTTTCATTTCAGGAGGGGTATATCCTCCTTCTACTCCTACATTTAAAGAATGTTTACCCCATTTTTCCACCAAAATTCTTCCCAGTTCATAATAAACTTCAATACCCACTCGTATAGCCTCCGAAAAACTCTTCGCACCAACAGGAATTACCTGATGTTCTTGAAAATCAAGATCACTGGCAGCCAGCATTCCCCCTTCTATGAAATCTAAAACTGGAACAGGTAAAACATGGGCTTCTGATCCACCAATACATTGATAAAGAGAGGTCTCTAAGGCGTTTGCAGCTGCCTTTGCAACGGCAAGAGAGACGCCGACAATTGCATTGGCTCCTAACTTCGACTTGTTTTCTGTTCCATCAAGCTCAACCATCAACTCATCGATTTCTCTTTGCTTCGTCACGTCTATTCCCTTTAATGCAGGAGCTATAATCTTGTTCACGTTTTGAACCGCCTTAAGAACCCCCTTTCCCCGATATCTGTCTCCACTATCCTTAAGTTCCAAAGCTTCATATTTCCCAGTGGATCGCCCACTTGGGACATCTGCTCGTCCCAGAAACCCTCCTCTCGTACAAACGTCGACTTCGATCGTTGGCTCTCCTCTACAGTCAAGAATTTCCCTAGCCTTAACCTCTTTTATCTCAAACCGTTCCAATTTTGCCACCTCTGTCTATAAGGTAGGGTTAATCTGGTGTAGAACAATTATAAACTTTGAGATTAATGGAAAAACTGAGTTGTAATCACCTTACATTTATCCTGTTGATCCGTGATGACAGAGTCTTCAAGTTATCCTAGTATGTATAAAAACTATGCTTCATTAAGTTTTCATAAATGTCCATGGTATAACCGCACGCGCAACGGTCTATTTACAAATTGTTGCGTTTTTTCTAATGAAATTCCATGTCTTCCATGATGTTTACTGTTCCATTTTTGCTGATCCTTAACTGTCGTTCACCTCTGAACGTGGACACGCGGGCATTCTCAATTTTAACAGTGTCCCCTACAGAGATGCAGTTTATTTGTTGGTTCCATAAACAAAGTTTGATTGTTCCAGTTTCGTCCCCTATCAAAGCGTTGGCAACGCTGGCGTAGTTTCCAAATCTTGTAAAGACAAGTGTTGGTCTTGCAATTTCTAAAACTTTAGCCTTAAGATTAACTTGTTTCATTCCGGTTCGTAAATTTTTGATGTGAAGAGAATGTGGTCTTTTATTCTTCTTAATTAGATGTCTGCGGAGCACATTGGTTTTTATCAGGTTTTTAATTGGATTGTTTCGTTCCAAGAGGAAATTTTTGGGTATTGGAAATTGTGCGATGACTTTTGGGCCTTTTGTTATTAAGAGAACAATCTTGTCTCGTAGTTTGCCGCGGCAATTGATTGAAAGTTTTCCGCATGTGGATTTTTGGTTTTCCTCTGCTGAGATTAATGCATTAAAAAGTTTGTCGGGGTCAACTTCGTATTTTATTGAAAGAAATGCGAGATATTCGCCGATTGACACTTTGTTTCGCAAGGTTTTCCTACTCTTTTGTAAGCGTTATTTCCATTGTTGAAACCATCCTTGGTCTGTTTTCGCCTTCTCTTGCTGGCATCTCTTCTGTTCCTATCGTGATTTTGCTTATTTTTAGGTCTTTTAGGAAGCGGCTTCTAGTTATTTCAGCCGCGTCAACTGCTGTTGTGATTGCTCGTCCTCGAGCTTTCAAAGTTATTTCCTTAGCATTGGATGCTGATAGGCTTGTGATGATCGCTAGAACGTAGCTCATTGGTGGTTTATTTCCGATGAAAATAACTTCCGATTTTTTAGCCATTTTCCATCCTCCTTTTTAGTATCGATTGTAGCTGTAACGTTGCTGTGTCTCCTCGCCTTTCAACAACAGAACGCTACTGTCGCATAATATGCAGATGCCCTTATAAATGCGATTAAGTAACAGAGCATTCTGATGTGTTTTCTCCATTGAGAACAACACAGGGCATTATTTTATTCTAGTTCTTCTATTGTAGTTTTCGTTAAAGCTCTTATCCTGTTTAATTCTGCCATTTCGCCGTAGCCCACAAGTGTTATGGCTGTTCCCTCGAGTCCCATTCTGGCGGTTCGCCCGATTCTGTGGAAATAGACTAATGCGTCTAATGGGATGTCATAGTTTATTATGTGGGTTATCCCTTGAATGTCTAGACCTCTTGCGGCAACATCGGTTGCGACGAGCAAATTTAGTTTTCTTTTTCTGAAAGAGTTGATGACGAAGTTTCTTTGTGGTTGAGTGAAGCCAGCATGCAACGGTTTTGCGTCATATCCTCGTCTCCTTAACCTGTCTGCTAGCATGCTTGTGTATCTGCGCGTTCTGCAGAATATTATGGCTCGGTCTATGTGGTTTTCGTCTATTATGTTGCATAGCATTTCGAATTTGTTTTTTGGGTTCACAACCATGTAATACTGGTCTATCTGTGTAAGGGCTATTTCGTCTTTGCTTACTAGTATTTTTTCAGGTTTCCTCATGTATCTGTCGCAGACATTCATTACTGACTGGTCTATTGTTGCTGAGAAGAGACTTGTCTGTCGGTTTGCTGGCACTTTTGAAAGTATGTATTCTATGTCATCTATGAATCCCATGTCAAGCATTCTATCAGCCTCGTCGAGAACAACAATTTTCACTGATGCTAAGTTTAGTGTTCCTCGTTTCAAATGGTCTATTATGCGACCTGGTGTGCCCACAACAATGTGGACACCGTTTTCCAATGCGTATATTTGTTTTCGGATAGATTCTCCGCCGTAAATGGGTAAGACTTTGAATGCTCCGTATTTGCTGAGTTTGCTTATGTGCTCTGCAACCTGTATGGCGAGTTCACGTGTTGGCGCTAAGACTAAACCTTGAACACTGTTGATTTTTGGGTTTAGACGTTCAATCATAGGTATTCCGAAAGCCGCAGTCTTGCCCGTTCCTGTCCGTGCCTGTCCAATGACATCTTTGCCTTCAAGTAATGGAATTATTGCTTGAGCTTGAATTGGGAAAAGATCGTTGAATCCAAGTTCTTCGATGCTTTTCATAACTTTTGGACTTAACGGTAAATCTTCAAAGTACTGTACTTGCATATGTATCATTTCTCCTATCACAAAATTTTTGCATGTAGTTTTCAAAAGCCTTCAGAAGCTTCTTTGATTCTAACATGAATTAATGTGATAACTTCACTACACCACTCTCCTATAAAAAGGTTTACCATACACGAAAGAAAATCGGGTTTTTCTAGTCAAAATAAGCTTAAATTCTAATGCAAGGCACATACACGTTTATTAATCCACGTTTTCCGGAGCTAGGAGTAGTTTAAAAACTCGGATCACACGGATGCGCATGAACGTGAAATCGGGAAGAAAGTGTTTCAAAAGCATTTTACGAAGAATGTTCAAATAGTTAAACAGGAAGCATCAGGTGTGAAGAAATTAATAATCCTTCTTTACATACACTTGTTCGCTCTTGCAGGCTTATTATTAACTTTAGGTTTCTGGATATTTTTCTGATGCCTATTGGAAAGAAATCAATCAAGCTAACTTGGTAATATTGTATGTTTTTGGGGCTGTATTCTTGATTCTTGGAATTATAGCCATGGTTTTAGCCATGAAAATAATGAGGCTGTATCCATTTGGTTAAGATGGACCGGATAATATGCATACGCAAACCGAGATTATAAGCGTAACGTGCAAATTCTGGTGCAGAGGGTTAAGTTTAAACATCGGTTTAAATTCTTGGAATTAATTCTTTACTCTGCGGACAAACTTCAAGCCAGACCATATTTAATCTATTGCACAAACTTTTACATCCCCCAGTTGATTGTTTAGACCAATCTCCCGAACTATGTTTTCACCTAAATCAGTCGCTACGCCAGATTTGCCTTTTGGCCATGAAATCCAGATCATTCCATCTTGTGAAAGCTCTTCTTTTAGAACAGGAAAAACGCTTTCCAATTCTTTTTTCTCTTTCGTAAAAAACTGAATAAAATTTATGTGTCTCTTTAGTTCTTTCATTGCAACAACTTTTTTTGGCAACTTTCCCAGCGTGTCATTGTAGTTTTGTGGGGGATGAAGAATGATTATCTTGAATCCTGGCTTAATACCAAGTTTTTCTACCAGCCGCTTTTTTGGATAACTGGCTGTCAACAATAATTCTCCAAACTTTGTTTCAATACTTAAGATAGTTAACACGGCCTTTTATACGTAAAGTGCAGGGGGTGGGATTCGAACCCACGAACGCCTACGCGACAGGGACCTGAACCCTGCGCCTTTAACCTGGCTCGGCTACCCCTGCAACCTAAAAAAGTTAACAACATCTCTTACTTAAGTTTCCTTCTACGGTTAGGATTACATATAGATTGTTTATAATTGAAGGGGAACTCAAAACTCCACACCACAACATCTTTAACTCATTAACCTTTCAAATCAAAAAGAAGGCACAAAAATGAGTCATCTAGGTCTCCTAAAAGCATGTTCACAAAAAATAGGGAAAGAAGTCCTCCCACTCATCGGGTCAACCGAAGCCAACATCGAATTCGGAATAGGTGCAGGCGGTGACGCCACAAAAAAAATTGACCTGATAGCTGAAAATGCCATAATCCAAACTTTACAAGACTATAACGTTTCATGCACCCTCATCAGCGAAGAAGCGGGAACCAAAAAAATAGGTCCTAAACCTTCCGAATTCTACGTTACAGCAGACCCGATAGATGGAACAACCAACGCCATCCGCGGCTTACCTTTCACAGCCACCTCCTTAGCAACATCAAAAACCCCATATCTTCGCAACGTGGAAACTGCACTCGTATCTGACATATCCCACAATATCACTTACACGGCTGAACGCCATCAAGGCGCCTTTCGAAACGAGAAGAAAATAAAACCATCAATCATAACTTCACTGGAAAAAGCTGTTGTAGGCGTAGACTTCAACACAGCAAAACTTGGAGAACTCGCCACTCGCCTAATTCCAGTGCTTCAAAAAACAAAACATCTTCGACACCTTGGAGCAAACGCGCTTGAACTCTGCTACGTAGCTGATGGCACCATCGATGCTTTCATTGACTTGCGAGGCAAGCTACGAGTCACAGACATTGCTGCCGCCTATCTTATTCTGCTCGAGGCTGGAGGAGTAATAGTCACGTCAGAAGGGACAGAACTAAATGTTCCCTTAGACGCTGCTCAACGAGTATCTTTCATTGCAACCGCAAACGTGCCGCTTTACGAAACCATCAAGGCTAACCTAGCTGAACGTTAAAAAAGAAAACAGCTTTATGAACTGCCAGCACGCTGGTTTTTAACTGAGAAAACACCGTTAATATTCATGGTTTAAAGGAGCGACCTTATAGCTTGTTGTCGATAAAGCCTATCCAACCGTATCCCGCCCTGCTCCTACAGGAAAAGTCTGAGCGAATTTTGGTAGTCGCTGATCTCCACCTAGGCTGGGAGGTGCTCCTAATCCAGAAAGGAGTCCATATTCCATCTCAAACACCAAGAATTTTAGACAAGATTTTACGACTTATCAAAAAGTGCAAGCCAACGCGCTTAATCTTTATAGGCGACATAAAAGATGCAATTGCAAAAGTAGAAATGGAAGAATGGCGTGACATCCCCCACTTCTTCGAAACCATACACAAAAAGGTGCCAGACATCCAAGTTGTACTGGGAAACCACGATGGAAACCTTGAACCTCTTCTCCCTGAAACCGTAAAAATTCTATCCTCAACCGGTGTTGTTTCAGGAAATGTTGGACTCTTCCATGGACATGCATGGCCTGCACCAGAGCTTCTAGGATGTCGCAGTCTCATTACAAGTCACATCCATCCCATGGTTGCCTTCCGCGATCCCATGGGTTTTCGAATGACAAGACCAGTTTGGGTTAAAGCCGCATGTGACGGTGCGCGGTTGGCGAAGTCCTTCCTTGAACATTCAGGTGCCAAAGTTGCCTCCAATCCTTCCATTTTATTACGCGACCAGTTCAACGTAAGGCTAAGGGTTTCACAGCTTTTCATAATGCCCGCCTTTAACGAATTCCTTGGAGGTAGGCCAATCAACACGAGAAGACGAGGAAAAGACTCAAAATTTAGAGCGTTCATTGGGCCAGTTCTGCGTTCTGGAAGTGTTGACATTGACAACGCTGAAACGTATCTTCTCGACGGAACTTTTCTCGGAACAATTAGTCAACTGAGAAAATTTGGTTGAGATATCTGCGGTTTAACGGAAAGTTTTTATAAAAAAATTCCATTTCATAGTGATGGTGAAAAATATGAGTTGGGAATACTTCCCAGAATGGTTCAGAAAAAGGATGCGACGCTCTCCATTCTTCAAAAGCTGGTTCTTCGGAGACATCGATGAAATGATTAAAGACATGGAAGAAATGATGGATAAAGAATTCAAAGAGTTCAGCACCCGCATTCCTAAGGATTTGGTGCGGGAACGAAAACTTCCCGACGGCTCAACTGTGCGTGAGTGGGGACCCTTCGTGTACGGTTATTCTATGACTGTTGGTCCAGATGGAAAGCCGAAGATTAGAGAATTTGGTAATGTCAAACCTTCGCTTAGACCTGAACCCTTCGGCATTGCGAAACCATATCTTAACGTGAAAGAGGAACGAGAACCATTAGTGGATGTTATGAGCACTGACGGAGAGGTTAAGGTCATAGCTGAATTACCTGGAGTTGAAAAGAAAGACATTAAGTTGCACGGAACAGAAAACACATTAACCATTTCAGTTGAGACGCCAGAACGTAAATACTTTAAAGAAGTTCAAACTCCAGCGCCAATAAACCCCAAAGCCGCTAAGACAACGTACAAAAACGGGGTCTTAGAGGTTACTGTGCCAAAAATTAAAGAGAAAAAGAAACCTAAAGGGGAACCAATGAAAATCGAATGATTTGACGAGTGCACATAGAGCTTTAAGCTATTCCACTAAAACATTTCTCCATTATTGACCTTGCAAAATACTAGCAATAACTATGAAGAGTCTAACTAAGCGTTTCATGTCAGTCGACAAATTCCACAAGGAAAAACAACACAATTGGGTTTAGGATGAAATGGTGAGAGGTTCTTAAACAATCTCTTTCTACTAGATCATTCGTTTGATGAGGTTGTTGATTGCTTCTCCTCTATGTCCAGTGACGCCGCCAGCAGCATAACTTTTTTTCACTTTCCCCTTGAAGCCCTTTTTTGGCGGGTGAAGACGAAATACAGGCTTCACGTTGGGAAGATGAGTGAATTCGACTTCTGTTTTGTATATGGCTTCAGCCAAGTCGTCTAACGATTTGTAACCTATTTCCTTGAGATATTCCTCAGTTAATTTTTTGTTGCCAACAAGTTTGCCTCTTTTCCTCAAAAGTTGCACTGTAACGTCTTTGGAAACTTCGCCCCAAGTTACTTGGTTCTGCACCTTACGCAACATGCCCAAATATGATGGGCGGTCATCAATAAGCGTTGCATGGCAATTGCGGGTTAAGTGAAGCATTTTGAGAGTTTCCTTTATCTCTCGAAAAACACCGCTGCTTCCGCGAACTCGGATGACCGCTAAGCATTTTCGTTTTTCGGTCATCTATTTGATCCACTCTTTTGGCGTGATGAGGCGATACGTTTTTTGAAGGGCATCAAAGACGGCGAAAGCGAAGGAAGGAACAGTTCTGGTGGAACCATAACTTCTAGTCCAACAATCCTTGACTCCGGCAAGTCCCAAAATGATTCTAGCAGGTTCGCTTGCAACGATGCCTAAGCCGCGGGGACCTGGAATGAGGGATATTTCTACTCCACCGCATCTGCCTTGAACAGCAAAGGGAAGGGAGTGGGGTTTTCCGCAAGTGCATTCCCAGCTTCCACAGCCTCGACGAACAAGCGTGATGTTTAAACGTGCGTCCATGGCGCCTTTTTCAATGGCAGTTCGCACTTGTGGAGCTTTTCCTGAGCCTAAGCCTACATATCCGTTGCGGTTTCCAACAGCCACGATGGATTTAAATCGAGATTTTTCACCTGCGTCCGTTTGTTTTTGCACTAAATTTATGTTGAGAACTTCTTCTTGAAGGTCTGGGAGAAGAACATCGACTATTTCGGGTTCGCGTATTTTTAGTCCTTCCATGAACACTTCTTCGATGGAGGAGACGCGTCCTTCGAGGATGAGTTTTCCTAATTTCGTGCGAGGCTTCCATTCTTGTAACCTTTCGTCGACGGATGTCATGATTTTTCCTCCTTAAAAGAAGAAACAATTTTCTCTCTTATTAATGAGAAGTGGTCAGAGAACTTTTCGGGCTGTAAACCTCTGGATAAGTATTTGGAAAACCGTTTTTGATACTCTTCGGGATTTGATGACAAAAGATTTGCGTAGTCCACAATATGTTGTCCATGAATTCTTTTTTCATCCGGTAACACATTCTCTCCGTGTGGAAGTGTAACACCCGCGTCGAGAACACCTTTTAACGCAGCAAAAGGTCGTGCGCCTCGCGAGGGGGACTGCAAGCCTATGTCTAAAACAGCCTTTTTCACTCCATGGGCAACTGCTCTGTAGCCGCATAAAAGTCCTGTCAGATAAGCGGCTGAAATGTTTCCACAGCTTCCCTGCCAACCGTATGTTTTCGTTAATTCACTGGAGTGAGCGGAAACAACAACTTCGTCTCCAGTTACTTTGGCATTAATGATTTGAGTGATCATGTGGTTTAAGGTGCCTCTAACCGCTAATCTGGGTTGTTTAGATAGAACTAGGGCTCTTCTTAACCGATAGTTAGTTTTTCCCTCCTTACGTCTACGGAAGGGAACGCGGTATCTAGGACCTGTTGCCATTGCCGTTTTCTCCATGAACCATTAGTCTCGTCGTCTTTTCTTCCTTTTTCATTGTCTGGATACGGTCGTCCTTATAAAGGTTCTTCGCTTCACAACTGTGTGGCTTTGCCTTAACTAAACTAATTTGATAATTACCCGCTAATTTTCTGGAAAGAGAGCTTATCTTTTTCTCCCTAAACCGTGAGTCTTAATGTAACGCTCTAAATCGGCTGTCGACTCAAACGTCCCACTGCCCGCCATGTCGTAGAGCTTCCGATAAACGCTTACTGTAATCACCCGATTCGTTTTCAATTCGCGCAGTTTCTTCCTTAAAGCCCGAATCTTTTTCATCCACGCCTGCTTTTTAGAAATTCTTGCCCTAGCAGATCCGCTTTTTCCTCCCGGTCCCCTGCCTAATCCTTTCCTTTTCCTTTCCTGCAAAACACGCGCACGGGCACGGCTCACTCCTTTCGAAGATAGGCTTTTAATAACGCCTTCATGGATTAGTTTTCGAATTTCCTCTCTGGTGATTGCTATTTCAACGTCGTCTATACGTTCGGGGTCAATCCAGACACGGCCTTCACCAATTTTCAAAAGCTCCGCGGCTAAGCGGCGTTGACTTTTGAGACTCAACTTTCTTCTTCGCTCCCTTCGGCAGATTCAGCTTCCTCTTTCTCTTCCATCTCCTCCCCCACCACCGCAAGCTCCTCTCTAACCTGTTTCGGATTGAGAATGTGAATTCCCCTTTCAGTGGCCATACCAGCAATTTCAACTCTTTTCTTCGCTCCAACCGTGTGAGCAATTTTGATGGCTTGCGTTTTGGGGTCAACCTCATTGACATCATCAACCGTTCGAATCAGAACCTCCACATATCCAGAGGGATGAAGTCCTCTCAGTTTTTTTGGACTACGATAACCAACCTTCACAGAACGCGGCCAACCTTTCACTTCTTTTCGCATCTTGTTGTCTAACCCACGGGGTTTTCGCCAGCTTTTTTTCACCCGTTTGTACCGCCAGCTTTCCTGTCGCTTGAAATCGGGCTTTTTGCTCTTAATGCGCTTTCGTATCGCTGAAGCTCGTTTTCTAGCAGATGCCTCCGTTTCCTCTTCTTTTTTCACTCTTCCATTCCCTCATGTCGCTCGTAAACGTAAATGCCATCGAGAAAAACCCTAGGGTCTTTAACTTTGATTTTTGTTGCGCGTTGGATGTTAGCTGCTGTCTGACTGACATGTTCAATACTGAGTCCTTGCACAATCACGTCTTCACCCTTTACCGCCACCTTAGTTTCACCCATTATTTTAGCTATGCGTGGACTTCGTTCTCCAGTGAAGTTTTCCATCACTACTTTTTTTCCATCAACTTTAACGGATATTGGGAAGTGAGAAAACACGATTTTCAGTTTGTAGGTAAAGCCTTTCGTTACCCCTATAATCATATTTTGAATGTGAGAAGAAATTGTCCCTACGAAGGAAGTTTCTCTTTTGCGAGGCCATTTCACACCAACCTTAACTACAGTTCCTTCTCGCATAATAGACACAGAAGTATGAGAAAAATCTCGTGTCAACGTTCCTTTTTCACTTGTAACCGTTACCACCCTTCCCTCCACCTTAACTTCTACGCCCTCTGGGATTTCGATTGATTTCACCGTTTCCATAGCACGCATCTTTAACAATCCCTCTAGTAGATGAAAGCTAAGAGCCGTCCGCCGATTTTTTTCTTTTTAGCTTTCTTGTGAGATACCACTCCTTGAGAGGTGGAAACCACGAGGACACCGATATCTCTGGAGGGAAGGAAACGTTTTTCCCATGTCTCAAATTGGGTGGTGCCAACTGAAAAGCGGGGCTTTATGGCGCCGCATTTATTTATCCGCCCCAGAAGTTGCACTTTGAACTTTCCGGAGCGTCCGTCATCAATGAATTCAAACTCGCCGATGTAACCGCTCAGTTGCATTACTCTCAAAACTCGTCCCAAAAGCTTGGAAGCTGGGCTGATTACACATTCTTGCTTATTTCGCATTTCATTGTTCATGATACTGGTCAATCCGTTTGCTACCGTGTCCATCATGGTCAACTCTTCAAGCCTCCTTACTGATATTTTTTAAAGCCCAAGTTTTTGGCGAGTTCCCTGAAGCATTGACGGCACAGATTCAACTCGTATCTTCGAATGATCGACCCGTAAGAACCACATCGTCTACACGGTCGACTGCCCTTACCATACTTTCGTTCCTTTTTAGGTTTCTGTTTAACCATTTAACTCGCCTTCTATAGGATTTCCACCCCAAACTCGTCTTTAATGAACAAGGTTGTCTCTTCAGGAGTTAATAAATGATTTGAGCCAATGTTTGATTTAGCGTGACGCCGCCATTTAACGCAGTATCCAGGTCTGCCAAAGGTAACTGAAATATCCATGCCGTATATACCCAGCTCCGGCACGTACTTGGTGCCGGGTATTTCTATGTGTTCTTTAATTCCAAAGGAGAAGTTGCCGTAATTATCAAAGTGGTCTTTGGAAAGTTTGTTGTCAACGGCTTGTAAGGCTTTATTGAGAAAAACTCTAGCTTTTTCCCCTCGAAGAGTTACGAGACAAGCGATGGGTTCTCCTTTTCTGATGCCAAAATCTCGTATAGTTTTTTTGGCTTTTCGCTTACAAGGTCTCTGTTGCGTCAGTTGTTCAAGGACCTTTGCTGCCCTTTCAAGAGGTTCTCCAGACTTTCCCACAGACATGTTAACTGTTACCTTTTCAATTCTAGGTTTGAGCATGAGATTTCTTTGCCATCTTTTGCGAATTTCTTCATCAGACAAGTCACGAGGCCTCCGGTAAAGAAATTGAAGACTCAGCTTCGCCGATGATGAAGACAAAATCAAGGGTCGTTTGAAAACGTTTTCCTTTGATATCTTCTGTTGTAACGAGTAGTTTTCTCCGTTTTTGATTCAGCCTTTCTGCAATATCAACTATCTTACCATGTCTACCTACGTTTTTGCCTCCAACAATTAACGCTGGAGCGCCTTCAGCCAATTTCATGTGTCCAACAACTTCTTGGTCAGGAACACTTATCTTCAAAGTGTCCATTGTACGATAAACGTCTTCTTCAGGGTTTTTAGGGTCTTTCACCTGAATCAGTATATTTCTTCCATCATGGAGATTAAGTTGAACGTGCCCCCCGCCAACGATTGTTTTGTTTTCAATTCGACAGAGTTTGAATCCTACTTCATCCTTTTCAATGGGATGAAGAGTAAATCCCTTCTCAGAGGGCAGAAATCGATAAGTTCACTTCACTTCTGGTATAGAGATGACGTCCATCAAGCCTGTTGAAAAACGTTCATCCCGCTGAACTTTTCCATCCACCAATATCTTCCCTTGGGAAATTATTGCTATAGCTTCCTTCAATGTCTTGGCGAGGCCAAGTATGTCGCGGATGATAAGCGCGAGTGGTAAACAATTGGATGTGGAGTGAGAACCTGCCTTGGGTTTAACGGTCCAAACGAGTTCTTTCCGATGTATGGGCCAGATTTTTGGTGCTGGTTTCCGCTTTAAGTGTTTTTTCCCACCTTTTTTTCCCAAATTTATTCTCCTCCTGATTC
>CAYFTS010000050.1:0-1630 GCA_964346135.1 uncultured Candidatus Bathyarchaeia archaeon
ATACTCCCAGATAACAGCCAATTGCAACTAACAAGACTCCAGCGATTGTGGAAAAGCCTGCTATTTGCACGGAAAAGGGAGGGGGAGAATATTCACTGATCCATTTATAGAAGTTTTGCGCCATCTTATCGATTCCAAATCCTTTCACAAAAAGGAAGGCGCCTAAAACGATGAGGAAAGCTATCCAAGTATAAAATAACCAGCCCTTTGCGTACAAGATGGCTAAAACGATCAGTAGAAGTCCTGGAAGACCTATTAGAACTCGAGAGTAGCGAGGATTTTCAAAAAGTATCTTTAAATATCGGAAAAACAGAGTTACCGTTTCTTCAACCGATTTGTTGTGCGTTATCACAAGTCTTCGCACCGAGGTTACGGGTACCCTTGACTCAACCAGCGGCAAAATTGCTTCATCTCCATAGCCGTCGGTGACTAAGACAACATCGCTTGCGGGAAACTTTTTTAGCACTCCGGTGAGTTCAGATACAAGTTTCCTATCTGCTCCGACACCGCCTAGTTCAGAGCCTGTTATGGTCGCTATCTGACACTTTCCACTGGCATCCTTAACTTCTTCACTGAGGCGGTCGTAGATCCTGATTGCTTCAAACATAGCATTGGCATCTGGTTCTTCGGGATCCCGCAGAATAAGAGTGGTGGCGGCTTTGATGTTTTCTTCTCTTCCAAGAACAGGTGTCTTTATTCTCCCTTTTACGCCTAGGTCATCGTCTCTGTCAACGCATAAAACTAGAATGCGTTCCACCTTCTCCTTTGTGGGCTTCGGCATTGTCTGTTCTCCAATTTTGCTAAATATTTATACTATTACTTTAACCTTTAACTGTACTCTTATTTAAAGTTCTGAATTACTAATCTACAATTTTACAGAACTTTATGTTTTTTTGGTTATTTGCGTTTGGGAAAGTAGACTAAGCCACCATTCTCTATCACGTAGTCAAAACCTGCTTCTATGAGCTGTTTGATTTCTTCTGGTGTTTTAGCTACTCTGCATGTGAAAGAGTCGGCGTCTTTATCGAACAGTGCTTGTTCAAGCTGAATGTACATGAGCGTTGAATTTATGCTTCGATGTCCCAAGAATTCCTTCACGTACAAGATGTCTTTTGTTTGATGGTATAGCATTGTTGCTTTCCAAGGTCGTAGAGTGTGAAAGTGTATTCGCCGCAGTCAAGGATTGTTCAGTTTCTTAGCTAAGTGTTCTCTTGAACGTGCAAAGCTACCCCTCCGAGTGTTGGAAGCTACGTTTCCAAATATTCTGTCGCTTGTTTTTTTCAAGTGCTCGAGCATGGCTAAACATTTTTTGCTTAGCCTTAGAATTCGAGGTTTGCTGTTCTTTTCAGGTGTAATAGATACTGTTCCCCGTTTGAAGTCAACGTCAGTCCATTTGAGTTTGTCAGCCTCTCCAGATCGCATACCGGTTTCTTTGAATAGTTGAAGGTAGGTAGCTGTTTTCCTTCCGCAACCTGCTATGAACTCGTCTATTTCTTTCTTTCTCCGTTGAGATGAAAGGTATTTTTTCAACTGGTTTGTATTTGGGTGGGTCCCACTTTCGTTCCAGCATTTTCAAGAATACTGTGTAGACTCCAACTAGCTTGTGTTTGTAGGAGTTGCTCCATTTTTT
>CAYFTS010000051.1:0-14023 GCA_964346135.1 uncultured Candidatus Bathyarchaeia archaeon
TCACCATCAAAGTCCCATTCGTAAAGAACAATTGTTCCGTCAGGATCAGAGCTGCCACTAGCGTCAAAATTTATTGTTGTGCCCACAAGCGCAGTGTGAGCGCTTTCTGTGAAGGATGCTATAGGCGGCTGTGGACCAACGACAGGCATCGTTAATGTTGCAGTGTAGATCTCTGGATTGCCAAGTCTGTTGTCCGCCCAGACGGCTTGAGCTTTATCATTGACCGAGGCGATTGTAAGGTAGTCTCCAAAAAAGACATTTGGCCAAGAAAAGCCTGACGGTAGATCTGTAACTTTTGTGTTGGTTTCCCATGTGGCTCCTCCGTCGGTTGAAGCAGTGTAGTATACGCCGTCTTTGCTGCTCACTGGATCGTCCCTTTGGTCGTACCAGATTACGTCAACTCGACCATTGGGGGCAACGTCTAGACTGGGCCAGAACTGCCAATTACCAGCTGCGGGGTCATCACTAACCTTAGTGCTAGTCCATGGTCCAGCGGCTGAAGTGGAAGTGGTCACAAAAACGTCGTAGTCACGTGGAGACGCCACGAGGCTATCGGCATATGTAATGTAGATCCTTCCAGTTGAAGGGTCTGCGTCCATGCTAATGAATCTGTTGGGGTAGCCCCAAACCGTAGTGGCGACGAGATAGTTTGTTCCGAAAGTTACTCCGCCATCTGTGGATTCGGCGATCCATATCCTCCATGGAAACGTAGGCGGATTCGGGGAGACTGCTGCTTCTAAAGTGTGCCAAGAAACGTAGACGTGGCTTCCTGATACAGCGGTTATTTGAGGTCCATGCGAGCGGTCAGTTCCCGTTGCTGGGCTGAACGTGCTGATTTGTTGAGGAGGATCGAAGGTCACGCCTCCGTCAGTTGACCGCGTAAACCATATAGTCATTGATTCAGTTCCTCCTGCACCAAAAACATTGACTCGTTTCACCCATGCAAGGTAAATGTGGTTGTTCGCGGGGTTCACGAATAGCCATGGCTTGTCAAGGTAGTTCGAAGTGCCTGAGCCTGCCGCGACGATCTTTGGAAAACCGGCGACGGTGAAGGTGTGGCCTCCATCACTTGACTTCGCGAGGAAAATACTTCCGTCCGCGACATACGGGTACGCGCTTTGGTAGTTGTAGGCAAGGCCAGCAAAATAAGCTGTGCCTGTGTTGTCGAAGGCAACAACAGGATCGGCGCCTCTGGAGTAGCCTGGAAGGGAGAATGTTCCTCCAAAAGTCCACGTTGTGCCTCCATCGTCGGACCAAGACCAACCGGCCTTGAAAACTCCGGTGCGCTCGTCGTTAAATCCGCAAACAAGCTTGTTGTGATCCGTGGGGTTAATGGCAACCATGGGCTCATTCTGGTTGGAGGTGTTAGTGGTCACGTTCACATTAGCGCCTACTGTCGGGATAGCTGAGGCGGATGAAAGCAGAGTATTTGTCGCTATGAGGAGAAGAGTTGCTAGGATTACGATGTTTTTTGCATTAATAGTTCTGATTATTTTCATGTTATCCACTACTGTTATATTCTTCAAGTAAATTGCAAATAAGACTTGTGAAAACTCCTTCTGTAAGATGTCCCATAAATTTCTATAACTTTGTCATATATTTCTATGAATTGTTCTAAATAGAAAGTTGATTTCGCAGTTTTTAAGCATGTTCTACCTTTTCCTATTTTCTTAATTCAGACGAACAATCAAGAGGTTACACGTGCGAGCGCACATCTTTAGAGCTTTCCCATAGATACTGAAAATAGTCCTTAGCAAACTTCACCAGTCCCATATGGTCTGACCATATGACGAGGGTTGGCTTTTCCTCGCCTAGTAGGAGCAACGCCTCCTTGCCATCCACGATGACACCTCCGCCAAACATGTGGTCTCTAACTCTAACCTCTGCCACATCCATCATCTTTTCTATAATCTGTTCTTCCACATTTTTCCCTATCAACAATAGGGCTTTAATTTCGCTATCTTTAAATGAAATTAACATCGGAGCAACTGCTTCAACAAGCGCCTTCGTAAGGGTTGGAGCTGCAATCATTAATTCAACCTTGGCTTTGCTTAGCATCTCGCGAAGCTTTGCGAGCGTGTTGAACTCGCCGCGTAGAATCCAGATGTCGGGTTTTTCGCGAATCTCCCTCTTTTCGTATAATGGTTGTAACTCGCTCACTATTGTTTGTTCCCATGACTTCAAAGAGTCTTCTAATCGTAGCCTAACAGCGTTCAAAGCTTCTGAGGGAGATTTTGGGTAATATCGGCTGGGTCTGCCTCGCTTGGTTTCGATCCATCCCTTTCTCTCCAACGAGTTTAGGGTTTCATAAATCTTTGAGTAAGGAACATTTGCGTGTTCGCTAACTTGGCTGGCTGTTGTGGCTCCTTTCTCCAGCAACGACAAATACGCACGGGTTTCGTATTCAGTTAGTCCAAGTTCACGCAGAATCCTTTTCGCGTGGTCGCTTATGGACATGTTCACTCACCTCTTTTTCACCTTATGAGAAGTTTGGAAACTTTTTTATATATTGTATTTTCTAACTTCTAAGCTAAATAATTTACAACTCTCAGTGGTGTCAAATTGAAGTTTATCAAAGAAACGAAATCCATATGCCCAGAATGCTTCAAGGTTTTAGACGCTACCATATTTGAAGAGGACAACAAAGTCTACATCAAAAAGGAGTGCCTTGAACACGGAAAGTTTCAAGACGTTTACTGGTCAGACTATGAACAATATCAGCGAGCCGAAAAATTCAGGTATGACGGCGAGGGACTTCGAAATCCCCGCACCAAGACAGAAAAAGACTGCCCCCTCGACTGCGGCATCTGCCCCCAACATAAGTCGCATACAGTGCTCGCCATCATCGACGTAACCAATCGATGCAATTTGAGGTGTCCCGTCTGCTTCGCCAACGCTGCCACTGCTGGATACGTGTGCCAACCATCGAAGGAAGAGGTTCGAGAGATGCTGGAGAACCTTCGAAGCAACGATCCTGTAGCCGCTACTGCATTGCAGTTCTCAGGTGGAGAGCCCACTATCCGAGAAGACTTGTTCGAGTTGATACGTATGGCAAAGGAGCTGGGCTTTCGACACGTAGAAGTGAACACTAATGGTCTGCGACTTGCCCAAAGTGTAGACTATTGTCGCGGCTTGAAAGAAGCTGGGATGAGCACGGTTTATCTACAGTTTGACGGTTTGTCCAATGAAGTGTATCAGTTCACGCGTGGATGTGACCTGCTTGAAATGAAAATGAAAGCAATTGAAAACTGTCGAGAAGCAGGGATAAAAAGCATGGTTCTAGTGGTCACGCTGGTCAAAGGCGTCAACGACCATCAAATAGGAGACATCATACGATTCGCAATTCAAAACTTCGATGTGATCCGATGCATAAACGTTCAACCTGTTTCTCTCTGCGGAAGACTTCCAGAGCAGGAAAGAGCAAAAATGCGCATCACCATACCCGACTTCACTCGGCTCTGCGAAGAACAAACCGACGGAAAAATAAAGGTCTCCGATTTCTATCCAGTGCCAGTGGTTGTTCCCATCTCTAAAGCGGCTGGCGCGTTGAAAGACAAACGTTATCCAGAGTTTACAGCTCATCCTCACTGCGGGACTGCCACCTACATCTTTGTTGAAGACGGAGAAATCGTTCCCATCACTAAATATGGAAACATTGAGAAGTTCCTTGAAAGCATGAACAAAGTGTATGAAGAAGCTGAAAAAGGACATGATAGAAGAGCTAAGCTTCGACTGATCAGTGCGCTACGTCACGTAAAATTTGGTCTAATGAGAAAGTATCTTTTGCCCATATTAACATCGGGAAGCTATAAGGCGTTAGGCGATTTGCACAGAAAGATGTTGATGATTTCAGCCATGCATTTCATGGACGCCTACAACTTCGATCTGGAAAGAGTTCAGCGATGTTGCATACATTACGCTGTGCCTGGAGGTAAAATCATTCCGTTCTGTACCATGAACGCTATACACAGACCTAAGATAGAGAGGCAACTAGGAATTTCTGTGAAGGAATGGCAGAAGAGGCATAAAGTGGAAATCAGCGCAGTAGCATAGAAACATACACGCGCAAGGCGTAAGCAATTAATGTTATTCATTAAAAACATAACTATATATCAGCTTACTTCATCGATCTGTGAAGATATCTCCCGCGATCTTCACTATTTTTTCTTAAACCTATTTGAACCCTAATAACAGAAATATGTTGAAAACAAGTTTTTTCTGAAAAGCAAAATGGAGTAACAAGCTAGAAAAAAAATAAGGTTTTGCGGGGGATATCACCACTCCACAATGGTTTAATATATCCTTGTTTAATGTTTGATATCGGAGGACAATTAACTATGGCTGAGATGGGCATCAGAACGCGGATGCTAGTGAAGGACATTATGACCAGCCCAGTCATCACAATCGACGAGGACACCACGGTCGATAAAGCTGCGCAACTCATGAAAGAGCACAACTTAGGTTGCGTCATCGTAACCAGCAAGAGGGGAAAAAAACCTTTAGGCATAATCACTGAAAGAGACCTTGTTACACGGGTCTTAGCTGAAAACGCCAAGGCAAGCAAACTAACAGCCAAAAATGTAATGACTACACCCCTAATCACTGTGGACCCTGACGAAACCTTAAGTGAAGCCGCTAGGAGAATGAGTCGACTCAACATTCGAAGGATGGGAGTCATATACAAAGGAAATCTTGTTGGAATCGTCTCCAGCAAAGACATTCTAGCCATAACACCCGAACTCATAGAAATCATGCAAGAAAAAGCACGGCTTGAAGGAGAAGCTGCGGCTAGAGAAGCCGCTGAACATCCTCCTTTAGCGGGATATTGCGATCAATGTGGACAGTGGGCTGATGACCTCAAAGAAATTGAAGGCGATTTCATCTGCGAGGAATGCCGAATAGAAAACAGTTCCGAATACTAAGAAGCTCACCGTTTGTGTGTGCAAGAAGCTATGAGTCAAAACTACCCTCCATACCTGCTGATGAAATCATAATTAATGCTTGAGTCGTCCATAGTCAACTATTACCTGTCCCCCTCGATTCGTATAACTGGAGCATATCCATCTAACTAAGTAGAGGCTTGACGTTGACAGTGCATCGTGCTGGAAGACGAGAAACTTTTCGACGCACGTTGAAAGAAAAAAAGCAACTTCCTTCAAAGAGTCATCCATCTAGAAAACGTGAAGGCGACGTTATGGTCATTGCAAAGAGCCCAGTGGTCACGATGGCGCCCACCACTCCCATATATGATGCTGTACAGATCATGGTGAAAGCTGGATTTCGCCGAATACCTATTACGGACTCTGGAACCAAGAGACTTCGCGGCATAATAACCGCCACCGACATCGTCAATTATCTTGGAGGAGGCGAAAAGTTTCAAATAATTCAACGGAAATATGCTGGCAACTTCTTTAAGGCTATAAATGAGTCGATTAAATCGGTTATGACTCAAAAAGTATTTTCAGTTTTGACTACTGCCAAGACCAGCGACGCTATAGAGCGTATGAAAGAACATAATGTTGGTGGATTACCTGTAGTAGATGAAGAAGATCGGGTGTGGGCTATCGTCACAGAACGAGACGTAGTCTTCCTCTTCAGTGGAAAAATAAGTGAGGCAAAGGTCGCGGATGCAATGTCCAGAAAAGTTGTAACAGCAAAGCCCAAAACGTCTATCTTTGAAGCTGAAAAAACGATGATCCAACATGGTTTCAGGCGACTGCCCGTTGTTCAGAATGGAAAGCTTATTGGTATGGTCACAGTTATGGACGTACTGCGCTTTTTCGGTTCTGGTCACGTTTTTAAACACTTACAATCTGGAGCCATCACTCAGGTTTTGCAGACTAAGATTCTGGACATTGCTGTGAGAGAGGTTGTTACGGTTGGTCCTGAAGTTGATGTTGGACAAGCAGCTAAGCTAATGCGAGATAGAAAGCTTGGGGCTCTGCCCGTAGTGCAAAAGGAGAAACTTATAGGTATAATAACTGAACGAGATTTCTTCAAACTAATCGCCTAGTAGGCACAAGTCATCTACAATCGAGAGAGATTTTTGAAAAAAAAGGTAAAACACACTACAATGTCTCGTGTTTTCTGCGTTGAATAGAACAAAACTATGAGTAGCTAAAAGTTGTTAGCGCTATTCGATTTTAGATAGTTTAACTGTCTGCAACCCTGTTTTTCTATAGACTAATTGATCATAGAACATACTTCTTAATCTTGAAACGATCTTTGGGTCATGAGCGCTTGTATTGAGGAGGAAGAGGGCAGTTGTTTTTTCTGAAGATAATGTTTGTAACAAGTGACGGAGGAAAGTGAAAGTTCTTTCCAATCCAAGTGATGATAAAAGATCAGAAAGCACATTAAAGACAATTGGTACGTTAGCTTCCGGGTGAGCTTTAATAATATCGTTAATAGAGTCTAGGATCAAGTCGATGTTGTTAGCAGGAATAACAACCTCATTTTTAGACTTCATTTGGATGGTGGACGTTGAGATAGTCATCAAAAAGAATCTAATAGCGAGATTTTTAGCCAGATGTTTGTGGAGAGTACTAGTTGTGGGTGTAAAAACATATATGGGTTCAACATTTGCCATTGACTCTTTCGCAAAATCCTCGACGATTGTCTCATAATCCGAAGTTGGATCAAATTCCAATAAAAACTTGCGACCGAGAAGCTCCAAGTGAGATAGACCAATTCTTTTTGAAAAAGCGTCTTCATACTCAAGAAAGTCAATAAACCTCGTCGCTTGTATTTCCCCACCGCCAAAGGCTTTGATGATATCGTGAATCTGCGCCTCACTCATACGTTCCACATTAATGGCAACGATCTCCATGAGGAAAGGATTGTACAAAGGATTATGTGTTGCTACAATCTGTTCTTTAGGCGTTTCCCATTCCAAGAAATTTGGGTCCTCCCAATAGGGTAGGTACCGTCGCCATTGACCTTTGAGGAAGGAAAAGTCGCCTAGATCTTCGATATGTCTTATGTGATTGTATCCTTTTCTTTCAGCTTCAATCCACCAGTTTAGAGTAACGCTAGCTGCCTTTTCATGATCAACTTTACCATTTGACATGAAGTGCTCAGTCAGACTCTCAATGCGCAAAGTGCCATCTTTCTCATATTCCTCCACATCAATCCCGTGTTCCCTCAGCTTAGACCTAACCGTTCCACTTTCCTCGTCTAGACAAACATAGTAGACTGCATCACCATTTTCAAGACCCTCAAGTATAAAAGCTGAGAAGATCTTAATCTTGTCCGCGGCAGTCGTGTAAGTCGCAACAATCGATTCCCCTTCCCTAACGTCAAGAACTGGACCAGCCTCCAAAAGATCAGACGGAATAGAATGTTTCCACCTTCGCCTTTGAGAGTCAATAACAGAAAAATTAGGCATCGCATGTGACACTAGGTCATTGAACGTGAAGAGTCGCCATATTTCGTTTCCTTTCAAACTCACGAGAAAAGTTTTGAAATTTTCGATGTATGGTCCCAATTCTCTTCTACTTTTCTGGTGGAATTCTGAAAAGTCTGCATAATCCCTGTGAACTGAAATCATAACTCTGTCTGCCTCCATTCCCTGACCCTCACTTGAAAACACCACGTTGGGCTGTTCCTTCAGCCATTTCTCCGCCTTCTCCCTAAGAGGCTGTAAAGACTCTTTCATACGATAAAGCGTGAAAACTATCAAATCAAAACCTAAATAAGAAAAATCCGGGATCGCCGTATACTGTAGTATCGCTTCTTTTTCCAGAATCTTCCTTAAACGGCTGACTGAAGGCTGAGAAAAACCTAGGATTCTTGCCAAGTCCCTGTCGCTTCGCCTAGAATTTTTAATCAGTTCACAAAGTAGTTTCACGAGTTTTTCCTGTCTCATAGATAACACTTACACTGAAACCCCTTATGAAACTTTTCGCTATAAAGCACATGCTGAAAAGTAAAGCAAATAGATAAGAAATGTGTGTGCATGCATAAAAACTGTAGAGCATAGAAACTAAGTTTTATAATGTGACACTATCCTTGAATAATGGGGAGCAAAACTTGCTGGCTGACTTAGTTCTTTACAACGCTAAAATCTACACTTCTGAAGGAATGATTGAAGCTGGTGTAGCTGTAGATGATGGAAGAATCCTCAAAATAGCCAAAAAGACAAATCTCCCACAAGCTTCAACAAAACTGAACATAAAGGGACAGATAGTGCTTCCTGGTCTAATAGACCCCCATGTACATCTTAGAGACCAACAATTAGCCTACAAAGAAACTTTCTTCAGCGGAACAGCAGCAGCCGCCGCTGGAGGCGTAACCCTCACAATCGACATGCCCAACAACAAACCAGTTACAATGAGCACAAAGTCTCTAAAAGAACGTATGAAACTAGCTGAAACCCGAACTGTCGTCAACGTTGCCTTTCACTCAGCCTTTCCAGAAAACCTCAAAGAAATGTCTCAGATAGTCGAGCAGGGAGCAGTGGCATTCAAGCTCTACCTTTCACAGAAAATTGGAGGCCTAGAAATCGAAGATGACAAGGCGGTGATGCGTGCATTCAGCAGAACCGGAGAAATGAAAGTTCCAGTTGCAGTGCACGCTGAGTACAGTGAAATCCTTGAAAACGGTAAGAGAGCGATGTTGCAAGCAGGACGCGGAGACTTAGAAGCGTATCTCAAGGTTCACTCGCCAGAAGCTGAATTGAAGGCAATACAGCGAACAATTAAACTAGCGAAGAAAACTAGCACCCATATCCACTTTTGCCATGTCAGTTCAGCGGAGGGACTGAAAGCCATCTTAACAGAAAAGAATAGAAGTTTTCCCGTCACCTGTGAAGCTATGCCACATAATCTCCTCTTATCCTCTAAGCATCTGAAACGCTTGAAGACTATGACGCTCACAGATCCTCCATTAAGGGCAGAAGAAGATGTTAAGGCGCTTTGGACCGCCTTTAAGCAAGGGTTAATAGACGTCTTAGCTTCAGATCACGCTCCTCACACAATTGAAGAAAAAGAATCTGAATTTGTTTGGAACGTTAAGCCAGGTATACCTGGACTTGAAACAATGCTTCCTCTTCTACTTACACAAGTAAATGAGGGCAGACTAACGTTAGCAAGTTTGATTAGAGCGTCTTCGACAAAGCCAGCGGAAATATTTCATATTAAAGATAGAGGAAGCCTCGCTGAAGGGTTCTACGCAGACTTCGTTGTCGTGGACATGAAACAAAAATACCGAATCGACTCGTCAAATTTCCATTCAAAAGCCAAGTACTCCCCATTTGATGGATGGATGGTTAAAGGTAAGCCGATAAAAACCTTTGTGAATGGACATTTAGTCATGGACGATGGAGAAATCATTGCAAAGCCTGGAACAGGCCAAATCATCCGAGGAAGACGGTATAAATCCTAGCTTTACAGTAATCATTCGGTGAGAAAAGTTGAAGTTCTTGACAGACGGCATGCTTGGTAAGCTCACCAGATGGCTTCGCTTACTCGGTTACGACGTCAAATACTCACGTTCGCTTAGCGATGAACAACTAATTGAAACCGCGAAAAGAGAAAGCCGCATCCTGCTTACTCGCGACCTTAAACTTTATCGCCAAGCTATGGCACAAAGGATAAACTCCTTTTTCGTTGCACGCACAACAGAAGCGAAAAAACTCGCTAGCCTAGCAAAACGGTTTAATATCAAACTTGACTTCGATGTCACTCTTTCACGTTGCCCCAAATGTAACTCTCGAATCAAGCCAATTGCTAAAGAGGAAATTGCTGGCAAGATTCCAGAAACAACCGCTGCATATTACGATGAGTTTTGGGAGTGCTTCAACTGCAAAAAAATATACTGGCAAGGGGCTCACTGGAAAAGGATAAACAAGACTTTAAAAGAAGCAAAAGAAGTACTGAAGCATACTGAAACCGAAGTACATTGATTCAAGCAGTGACGCCGAGTTTTAACTTGTCTTTTCCTGTTCACGTTGTCTATAGGACTAAGAATTGTGGCATTTAATCACTGTAGAAGCCATTTAAGCGGGATGTCTTGGTGAGTTTCATCAGGCAACGTCCTGCGAATGGTGATAGGAAGTATTCCTGTTTCTAGTTCATTAAGAGCTATGTCAATAGGGTTTGAGAGAGCTTCAGATGGCTCCACAAGTATAGGCGCCCCCATAGCTATCTGAAGAGCCCTCGCCCCCACTATCCGGGCTTTTTCAAAGCGAGTGAGCTTTGGAGGACCAATCCAGATTTTCTTATCGCCACTTGTTTCGCTAGTACGGCCCGACACCTTGAGGCCCCATTCCTGGAGGCCCCTTCGGGGGCCCTGCTGGCTGTTTCATTTTGCTAGAGGCAATTACGTCGTCGATTTTTAGGATCATTGATGCAGCTTCTGTGGCGGATTTTATGATTTGCTTTTTGACTGCGAGTGGCTCAAATACGTTGGCTTTCCTCATGTCTTTTACTTTTCCCTCATGTGCTTCGATTCCAGCCCAAATTTCGCCTTTTTCATGTCGAGCTCGGAGTTCAGATATGATGTCGATAGGATCTAGCCCGGCGTTTTCTGCTAGGGTGGTAGGCACGGCTTCAAGTGCCTCTGCAAAGCAGATCACTGCGAGTTGTTCTCTTCCTGGAAGTGTCTCTGCGAATTCTTTGAGCGCTTTTGCGACTTCTAGTTCTGGTGCTCCTCCGCCAGCCACAATTTTTGGTTCTTCAACAACGTCACGGGAAACGCATAATGCGTCATGCAATGAACGTTCTGCTTCGTCCACAATTCTCTCGGTTCCGCCACGTATAAGAATGGTGACAGCGCGGGGGTTTTTGCATCCCTCGATGAAGGTCATCTTGTCGTCACCGATTTTTCTCTCTTCCACGAGTTCAGCGTAACCGAGGTCTGCCTTAGTTAAGTCGTCTAGGTTGGTGACTATTTTAGCTCCAGTTGATTTTGAAAGTTTTTCCATATCTGATTTTTTAACCCTACGCACCGCTAGTATTTTCTTCCTCGCAAGGAAGTGTTGAGCTAGGTCATCGATGCCCTTCTGGCAAATGATTACGTTGGCACCTTTTGCGATTACTTTGTCAACCATCTCTTTCAGCATTTTCTCTTCTTGTTTTATGAACGTGTCCATTTGCTCTGGACTTTCAATACTAATTTTTGCATCAAACTCTGTTTTTTCAATTTCAAGGGGGCTGTCTAACAAGGCAATTTTAGCCTTTTCCACGCGTTTTGGCATGCCTGGATGAACTGTTTCTTTGTCAAGAACGATGCCGTTGATGAGTTTTGTGTCGGTGAGGGCTTCGCCTGGTTTTTTCTCCACTTTTACATCATCGATGTCTACTTTAAATTGATTCTTAACTTTTTCAGCAACCGAAAGGACTCCTGAAGAAGCGATCTTCGCTAGGTATTCTTTGTTTTCAGCCACCAGCTTGCTTGCCATAGAGGTCATTGCAATTTTTTCTATCGCCTTCCTGTCAGTTGGTTTTGTTGGGATAGAGATTTTCTCAAGTATCTCAAGAGCTCTGTCAGCGGCTTTTCGGTATCCGTCTATGATAACGGTTGGGTGGACGTTTTTATCAACAAGGTCTTCAGCTCTCTTCAGTAACTCGCCGCTTATGATTACGGCGGTTGTGGTTCCATCACCTACCTCATTGTCCTGTGTTTTTGCAACCTCCACCATCATTTTTGCTGCTGGGTGTTGAATATCCATTTCGTCGAGGATGGTGCGTCCGTCGCTGGTTATTGTGACGTCGCCAAAACTGTCCACAAGCATCTTGTCCATGCCTTTCGGGCCAAGAGCGCTTTTGACTGCCTCTGCAACGATGTGAGCCGCCATTATGTTGGCGTGCTGGGCTTCCTTCCCTCGAGATCGGCTCGATCCTTCCCTTAAAATGAGAACAGGTGTTCCTCCTGCTAATTCTTGTGACAATCTCAAACATCTCTCCTTATATTGCGGAACAGTAGAAAACACACTTTAGATATAAATTTTACTGAAGTTTCTCTAATAAATACAGCAGGTAAGAATAAAGCGGCATCAAACACGACCATTTCGACTGTCTCGCCCATGTGCGCACGCAGATAAAGTTAGATGTCGATAGCAGATTTTATTAGATTACTTCCAAAATACTTATCGTTGTTTAGTGGGTTCCGAGAGATTTAGTTTGTCGTTTGGCGTCTGGAGAATTTATTTCGATTCAATTGGTATAAATTTAGGCATCATCATACTAGGGTTATTTGTTCTGATTTTAGCATTTGTCAAAAAGTTCATTGGAAAGAAAACTAAGCTTTTTGAGATTTCATTTATGCTTTTTCTTGCGGGATTTCTCTATCTCACTTTGCATGGTAGGCTCTTGCAGTTGCCCTTCCCAGTCTCAATTCCAGAGAAGCCCCTTGTAGACAATAACCTAACTTTCAATTATGCTGCGACAAGTTTGCTAACCTTTCTGGTCTTTCCAGTTTTGCTTTTGATTATAGCGAGGAGAAATGTCTCTTCGAAAAGCTTAGGCTTAAAAGTGTCAGACTTTAGGCAAATGATATTTTACTCCTTATTGGGAATAATCTTTAGTGTTTTTCTTTTTTTGCTCTCCCACACATTTTTTGGTTTCAAGTGGATTCTTGAATACACCCTTGACGGTCTTGTTTTGTGGATTCTGTTTGTTTCAATTCTCTCACTTTTCACTCAAACTTTCTTTTTTATCGGTATCTTATTCAACAGGTATTTGAATTATGAGAATGGTTTTCTGTTAGCCATTATCTCAATTTTGGCTTTTCAGTTGTTCATTTCTACATCGTTACCACATATTGTTGCTAATGTTGTTGGTTCCGCTGTGCAGATTACGATTACTTGGAAAACTCGTAATATTTACGGTGCTATATTGATGAGCATTATCACAAACCTAGTTGACGTTTTTATTCAAATCCTATAACTAGAAAAATGCTGGAAACGACACAAAACTCGAAACCCATGGAAATTTAAGATTTTTGGGGGATATGTGCGTGAAACTAGTGGTGAATATGTGTGGCTCATTTGTGTCCACTGAATGTTGTGAAATTGATTTTTCTCTTTTTTAATTACTAAGGACGGTGGCAATTTTTCAGCGAAACATTTTTGCAAAAACCCGACTGCGCACGTAATTAAGGTCAATGAGCTGACTGCTTAAGGAGTTCGTAGACTTTGCAGGCTAAATGACAATAGCACTCCTTACATGACTGAATGTCTGCAAGTGACGCCAAATAACAAACCTTATTGAGGAGACTGTCAACCAAACCAAAATCCTCGCTAAACCCTTTTTATGACACTTATCTATAACTTAGAACATCAAAACCTAAAAGCAGTACTTCATATAGCGAAATATTCCCGAACATGAAATAATTGTTTAAGAACTTAAGAAAACCTTTAACCTATTAAAATGTACGCGATAATTTCTAGGCGTTTCTGATTTAAGTTAAATAAGACAAAAAGCTTTACAATCTCTTAAAAATAAACTATCTGTGGGCGTATAGTTTAAGATTTTAATTACTAGAAGAATATCTTGAATGGGGTGTGAGTGAGATTAGAAGCAAGATCAGCCATATAGGATACGTTAACAAGATCAGAGATAACCTTCTCAGCATAAAAAGAAGAAAACTGTTGCCACTCTATAACGACCTAAAATCAGCCAACTGTGTGGTCTGCGGGGGATCTGGCAGGTCACTTTACTCCTTAAACGCTGCGATGAGCCAAATCGCAATGAGCCAAATAGGCTGGAGAAACAAGGTCGTATTAACTCCCGATGATCCAGGCTTTCCTGGGAAAAACATGTACGATGCGGCAGCTGAGCTTGAAAGACGATACAAAAAAATTCTGCTCTTGATAAACTCGGGTAGCGGCATCTCTGATGATCCATTGGCGATGGCACAAGATTTGGCAAAATACATAGAAGACAAAAGAACGTCAAAGTTTTCCATGGGGCTCCTAACCTCTAACGTGAAGTCTTCGCTAGCCCAGATAGTCCGCGAACACGGGCACGTAGTTGAGCTGAAAGGACGAGGAAGATCGAAGCCCTCCTTTGAATACAGCGAG
>CAYFTS010000052.1:0-12280 GCA_964346135.1 uncultured Candidatus Bathyarchaeia archaeon
TAGCAGTGATTTCCCCAGACGTTGTTCTATCACGATACTACTCAACATACGTGCCTTCCTCAGAACTTTGGACGCCAACCTTCTCAGAAGTGCTCCTTTACATCGGAGCCAGCTATGTATTTGTGGCTTTTCTCTTCTTGCTTGGATACCTCTATTTCAGCAGGAGACTTGGCCTATGAAACGCTGGATAATCTTTCTAGGCCGTGGGGGCACTGTTCTTGCAAGTATAGGTTCCGCCTTGCTCCTTGTTTCGCTTATTCCCCCCGCCCAATTAGGGAGTTCTGTGGGCAGTGGTGTGGTCCCCGGTAACATGTTCTTTGACTTTTTTGAGCTTGTTGTAACGCCACAACGAGGCTTAGAAGTAACAATCAACGCCAGCGACACCCTAGCCGTCTACATACTCGAAGTGAGCGCTCAAACCATATTCGACTGGATTAGTGAGCACTATTCGGAACAAGAGATACCGTTCTACAACAATGTAACAAGACTGGAAGAATTTTTGGAGGCAAATCCCGACTCGATTGGGCAGGAGAAAGAAATGCGTGAAGGAAAAATCGAGTATATTCCAACTAAAGTCACCAATGCCACGTTGGTCTTCTCCAATCCAAGTTCAGACTCTATTACAGTGGAATACGAGGCCTCCATGACAGCCATCGTAGCTCCCGGAGCCAAAGTTCGAAACCTAGCTCAATGGACAATCCCGATAGGATTCGTACTTGCCCTGCCCTGGTTTGCTCAATTGTGGAAAGAGAAAACTACACATTCGGACCCGTAGCGTTGGATAAAAAATGGAGGTTTGGGGGCTTAAATTTTAACCCACAAACCCAATCGTTGAATACTGGTTTGCTGTTCTATTTTCTGTACAGTTTGTTCTAAACAATGGTATTATAGACTAGCAATGATTCATAGAGATTGTCAAATGCTGAGAAGGTGAAATGATGAAGAAGAAAAAGGTTGCTTTGGTTGGGGCAATCATAGTGGTAATGAGTGTGGTTGCAGCTAGTGGTTTGAGCTACTTTGGCGCAATTCCTCCTGAGACGAACAGCAGATTGGCTGTGATTGAAGACGAAAAAGGTGATCGCATAGGCGTAGAACCAATAAGCGATGAAGTCTGGAGTAAACTTGTTGAGTTGTTTCATAGTAAGGAAATGATGTGGATCGGAGGAGTCGTAGAGGAATTCATCAACATAAAACTTGATAAATACTATAAATGGGGTTTTCGCTTCAAACCCGGCACTATTGTTGTTGCGGAGGTTACCGCAGAAGGATTACAGACGACTATTAGAAGTATAAGCGCAGATATAGGCTATTGGCTAGATATTGGGCAGGCTTATGTTTTTGCTAAGGTTGTAGATTATTCTACGGGGATCAACATGCAAGCCGGTGGCATAGAGGGCACTGTAACTGATTATGATAGCACCCCTCTTGTTGGAATGAGGGTAGGTATAGTCAGCGGAACAACTTTCTTCCCAGAGATCGCTGCAGAAACCAATGAAGAAGGTTACTATCAGATTGGAAGTGTCCCCCCAGGTACGTTCGAGGTAGCTGTCCACGACATACAGGGAAACAGAATTGGTCTTGAGAGCGTTACTGTCAGAGGTGGAGAAACCTCTACGCTGAACTTCGTTATTCAATCGGCGCCTTCAGATGTGACTAAGTTCACGGCTGTTGTCAACGGAATGAGGAATGTGAATGTCTTTGTACACATTGACCTAAGCAACGGCTTGACTAAGGAAGAAGCCAAGCGGATAGCGGAGGCAACTTTCATCGAGGTAATGGGAAAAAGAGTCATGCATCGACTGGATAATCTAACCTTTGATGATACCCAAATAAAGGCACATTATACTTGGGGCGTTGATGAAAACGACATGGGACACGTATTCGGCATGACCGCAGATCTCACAACGCTCCAAATAACGGTTAAGCACTGTCGCTGATAACACGCGCATGGAGGGTAGATAGCAATGGAAAGTAAGAACTTGATAATTGCTTTTATCTGGATATTTGTGCTTGTTATCTCTGTTGCGTTATTCTGGGTTGAGGAATCGTATGTTGCTGGAATCGGGGTTAAAATTTAACCCCCCCCCCCTTCGGGGTTTGAGTGAGCATTGAAAGGCTGAGAGTCGGCACACCCTTTAAAACCACTACGGTGATTACGGCCAAGAGACTACCTACAACTATGAATGCATGCACGCCCAAAATTCACAGACCTATCCAGCCGTTGCTTGCCATCCACATGAAGACAGAAACTGCTATAACTACTTCCATGAAACAAACAGCCATTGGAACGATAAGGAATCTCTTCAATCTTTCTTGGGAGAATTCTGAAAAATATTGCCTGGTGGTGAGCGCTCCACCTAAGTGGTAGAGACCCAAGACGACAAGAACGATTACAGCAATTAAATCTACAGCTGACATATATAACAGGATGCCAGCGAGTATGAATCCAAAGAGTTCACCAGCTTCCACAACTCTTGAATGGGCATCCAACATACTTGCTTTATCCCTCCCCCGCGCCTTGTAAATACTTGAAAACTCATAGGCATTATCCACTGCTAGCACAAGCAGAATGACCGACGCTATGGTGATAGGAAGCATAGAGAGTGGATATTTGTGAAATCTCTAATAAAAATTTTGGTCTTGTACGCGCGCATTTTTTCCTTCTCTTTATCCACACGTCTTCCATGTTTTCCTCATAGCCTGGCCCACTTGTGCATTCTGTCAACTCTCAAATGAGTCAGGTATCCTATCAGACCGTAGAATGGGAAGGAAAGAATCTCGGTAATGTCTCCAATTGAGATTGGTAAGTCTCCGAACGCAAAAAAGCTCAATAGAATGAGAAACGCTCCATATATTGTTAGCGATTTGAGGTTATGGAAGGTTTCGGTTGTCTTCCATCTTAATCGTATCCCACAGAAAAAAGCCACAATGAACAATGGAGCAAACAGAAGAAGAGCGTATTTCTTCTCCCATGATAAATCTTCATCTGTGACTTTTGGATCACCATAACTCTTTCTCATTCTATAAATAGAAAGTATGTCTGGAAGGAAATTACTGTAGAAGAAAATCAATATACCCAAAAACATAGAGTCCAGAGCGTTCTCTCCAAAGAAATAGAGATCCGCACAAACATAGATGAGACTTGCTGGCAAGATTACCCATTTGAACACTTTGATCAAAAGCTTAACATGCTCTGAAGTTTCACGTTTCATATACCAAAGGTTGATGCTCATCCTAGCCCTTAGATTTACGCTCTTGAAGTAGCGCAAAACAGAGCCATAAAGAGTATGATACATCAAAGACGACATTGCTTTGAAAAACTTTTTCACTTTGGATAGTTTCGATTCTTCAGTCTCAACTTGCTTTATGATACGTCTATCTGCTCGGACAACGATTTCAGTTTCTTTATTCTTCTCCTTCCTTTTCCCTTTCACAATCCCACCTGAATCCGCGCATTGAGTTTAGCGCACTCATGCATGCATGCATGTTGATGAATTTAATTGTGCAGGTTGGAACACTTATAGCTTTCTTAAACGCTTTGGGGGAATAAATAAGGGTAGACCCAATGCTGAAGACCTCAAACATGCGGAAGAGTTTGCTCAGAACCTGAAGCAGAACTGCATGCAATAAATGCTCACATGAAGACAACAACCATCAAGTTCAAAAAGAGATAACTAGGATAGTAGTTTTTGGGGTTTTGGGGGTTAAAATTTAACCCTCTCTCTCTTGTTTTCGTATACGCGTGTGTGCATTCATTCCAATTCATTCATGCCCAGTCTCTCTGTCAGTCAGTCACTCTCTCGGTCACGGTTGGTCGGACACACAAACAACCAAAAACAAACAAACACACACAAGAAATGCATGCGAGACCCGAAGCAAATTAATCGAGGCAAAACGTAAATTAATTTGATTAATAACTGCATCATGCATGCACTATTTTTGGTTCAATCCATGTCTCCGAACTTGACAATGCCCTTCTTCTTAAGCCAATACCAAAATCCCATGTAAAGTACCAGATAACCCATACCGCTCACTCCCCCAATTATAGGTTCGATTCCTCTGCTGAAGGGAAACATACTGGCGACCATGAGCACGCCAACTACAACAAATGGAGTAGCGCAGAAGCCTACAAGGAACAGCAGAAGAGAGGCTAGCATTCCTCGAACTTGAATCTTCTTTTCTGAGATGGACGTGCCTATAAGAATCCCACTCAGGAGTAAACTGATTGCTGAAACCCACCTTATCAGAAGGTCATATTCACTTCCCAAAATATCGCTCAATCTGAGAAACCACAATATAAAGACCGTAAGGACACACGCAGATAACCATACCACCTTTCTTAGAATCATTGTCTTTTCTAAAAATAAGTGTAGTGACAGGTTATTTATGAGTTTACACCCTGATTGAACTGCATGCATGTGCATAACTATCACACACACCTCAAGCATGACGACGCTTTGCTATGTCTTGTATGGCAACTAAAAGCAAAACAATAAAGCCAAAGACCTCACAAAATATGTTGACATCTAATAAGTGTTTTGAAAATTCCTGATATGAAAAACTTCTAGGTTTAAAGGAATACTGACCATTTGGACGTACATCCCAGAACAACATCTCATTCTTTTCTGGTAAATACCTGAAATGTGCATGGGCAATCGCATTTCTCAAATTCCTACGATGACCGTTCTTCAGGTGATTCGGTAGGACTGATTCTAGAGGAATCTTCCATATGGATTTAAGTGTACAGGGACCGTAGCAATTAACGAGTTAGCACGTGCGTATATCCCTGGAATCACAAGTTGTTGTCGGGAGATATCTCTACTATCGCTTGGTTCGAATCTATTGGCTCATCCCGCTGTTTCTTCTATCCTTCGCATACAACGTGCTGATTTGTTCTAAGGCACTGCTTGATCTATGCGTTTCTAGAGTTGTGGGCGGCAAACAAAAAGACTAAATTGTCAGACACTGAACCATATGTTAAACTCAACAAAAAAAGCGTGTGAATATCATGAGTATTAAATTCGGGTATAACATAATATCGCTTTCAGCTTTAGACTCTGTAAAAGCGGGTGTCATGGCAGAAAAATACGGTTTTGACTCCGTGTGGATTCCTGATCACCTCATCGAGGATGGAGCGCTAGTAGACCCATGGAGCGTCATGGCAGCTATAGGCATACAAACGAAACATGTTTTCTTATGCACTGGAGTCACTGACACTCAGAGGTGTCATCCGGCCAAGACAGCTCAATCCGTTGCAACCGTTGACGAGCTGAGTCACGGTCGCGCTGGACTGGGAATCGGTGCAGGAGAAGCAATGAACATCGTTCCTTTTGGCATAACTTGGGATAAAGATCCCCGCGATAGAGCGCATAGGTTAAGAGAAGCAATTGAAGTCGTCAAGCTCTTATGGGGTTCTTCGAAGGAAAACATGGTAAATTATGACGGTAGATTCTTCCAGTTGAAGAAGGCGTGGCTTGACCAACACCCAACACAGAAGCCACATCCCCCTGTCTACGTTGGGGCTCTCTCATCCACTCGACTGCTTGAACTGACTGGTGAAATAGGTGAAGGATGGTATTCATGGTTAGCTACTCCCGAAACTTTTAGGAAACGAGAAGAGAAGATAAGGAGAGCTGCAGAGAGGGTGGGAAGGAAGCTTGAAGACATAGACACAGTTGCCACAATATATACTGGGCTCACGGACGACCCTGAAATTCGGAAGGAACTAATGGAAACTGCTAGAATTGATGTTCTCACGTCAGACTATGTTGGATTGAAGAGTTTAGGAGTAAACTTTTCCTTACCTGAACAATACACGTATCAGTATCTTGCAGTTACAGAGAGATATTCACCCGCCGTTTTGAATACAGCTTATCAAATACCTGAAGAAATAATCAAAAAATACGCAACGTTCGGAAGTGTTGACGATTGTATCGAATTCATAGAAAGCTTCATCCGAGTTGGCGCTAGGCACATAGCCATCTGTGACTTGCTGATTGATGTGGAGGGACTACCTGGCGTCAAGGAGAGTCTGAAAACTTACGGAGACAAGATTATGCCTTACTTCAAAGAGCAAATGTAATTTTTCTCAAAAATTTAAGTGAGAAATGTGACGAAAACATCGTCTTTTCTATCTTCATCCATGACTGTTGAGTTCAGATTCCTAACATAGCAAAAGATATATGAGTTCTTTCGATAAACTTTCGGGAAGGTGGGCTCTTTGAGAAACATATTGATCAACGGACTGAAACAAACTCCCCTCAAACAGCAAAAGCTGGAAATAGTGGAGCGAAAGGGGCTCGGTCACCCAGACTCCATATGCGACTGCATAATGGACAACGTCTCTGTGAGACTCTCCAAAGAATATTTGAAGAAATTTAGTGTGATCATGCATCACAATGTTGATAAATCCCTGTTGGTCGCCGGAGAGGTGGAAACAAAATTCGGTGGAGGCATAGTGAAAGAACCTATGCGCCTCATATTTGGCGACAGAGCAACCGTCGAAGTTGATGGAACTAGAATACCTGTAAAGGAAATTGCGGTTCAAACAGCAAAGGAATGGTTCAAGGAAAACCTTAGGTTTGTGGATTCGGAAAAACACGTGAAATATCAAGTGGAACTAAAGCCAGGGTCTGCAGGACTTACGGACATTTTCAAGAGAAAAGGACAGGTTCTTGGCGCCAACGACACTTCAGCAGCGGTTGGATATGCGCCCATGACCCAAACGGAGACTATTGTTTTAGGAACTGAGCGGCACGTGAATTCTGATAATTTCAAAAAGGAGTTTCCAGCGTCTGGTGAAGACGTGAAGGTGATGGGGTTTAGAAAGAATAACGAATTGAATCTCACAGTCTCCATGGCGTTCGTCGACCGATTTGTGAAAAGTGAGAGGGACTACTTTAAGAAGAAAGCTGAAATTTCTGAGGAAATCAAAAGATTTGTGAAAGGAAACACAGATTTCGAAAAGGTCACTGTGAATTTGAACACGCTGGATATGAAGGGAAGAGGCATAGGCGGAGTGTATCTAACGGTGTTGGGCACCAGCGCGGACGGCGCAGACTCAGGTCAAGTTGGAAGAGGAAACCGAGTGAACGGTTTAATTTCCCTGAACAGACCTTTCTGTTCTGAAGCGGCTGCTGGAAAAAACCCGGTTAGCCATGTTGGTAAGATCTACAACGCTCTTACGCATAGAATTGCCCGACAAATATATCGGAAGGTGGAGGGGTTGGAGGAAGTGTACATATGGTTGTTGAGTCAGATTGGGAAGCCCATCGATGAGCCAGCTATAGCGGGGGCTCAGGTTATCATGAAAACGGGGAATCACCTTGAAGATGTTCGGAGAGAGGTTGAGGAAGTTATGAATTTTGAGTTGGAGAACATAGATAAATTCTGCAAGGAATTAGCCGAAGGAAGAATTCCTATCTGCTAACTTTTGGACAAATCTGTTAGGCGGCGATGTTACTTTCGCTTTCGGAAGAGCTTGTACCCGTCCATGTCGGTGACGTATTCAAAGCCAGCGGCTAATAAAGCTCTGGCGCCCTTAACTGTCTTGGCTATTCTGGTTGTGTATTCGCAGCTTTCTCCAACGTTGAAGATGGCTTGTTCAAGGTTGATGTAAATCTCCGTGTTCTTAATGCTTTTATGTCCCAAGAGATGTTTGACGTGATAGGGGTCTTTTGTCTTGTGGTATTCCATCGTGGCTTTCCAATGCCGCAAAGTGTGAAAGTGAATTTGTAGTAGCCTTGGATTGGCAAGTTTCTTTGCAGCTCTCTTTCTTGAGGCACAGAAGGTTCCTCTTATGGAACCATGTGTGACATCTCCAAAGACCTTTTTTGATTTTCTTGGCAGGTGATTCAGCATGTTTATCAGTTTAGTAGAGACTTTGAATATTCTCGGATTGCTTCCTTTTTCTGTACGTTTCAGGTTTATGAGATGCCGTTCCATGTCGATGTTAATCCACCCTAAACGGAAAGCTTCACCTGAACGCATGCCTGTTTCCTTTAGGGTTTGAAGGAATGTGGCTGTTTTGTTTCCGCAGCTCGCTATCAAAGCGTCTATTTCTGCCTCATTAGGTATGAAAGGAAAAGTCCTTTCTTGCTTGTATCTGGGTGGCTTCCATTCTATTCCATGCATTCGCAGAAACGTTTGGTAGGCATCTACAATGTTAGCTTTAGTGCTCACACACCATGACGACTGGTTGGCTATGATTTCTTTGACGCTTTCAGGATCGTAAAGGTTGGCTTCAAGCTTCACTAATCTTCTAAGGTTTCTGGCTCGCATCCAAATGGTTGATTCAGCATACCCTTCTTTTTTCAGCCACCATGCGAACTCCACGATTTTGCCTTTGATGGTTGCTTTGTCTGGCTTTGTGGTCCTCGCGGCCTGCTTTTCTGCTCGGGTTTCTACTTCGGGCAAGTTTTTCGAGCCTTCTGTCAAAAGCTCGCATACTTGACGGTTAGAAGATATGGCTGATGCGCTATTTATTGATCAGCATAATTTTTTTTTGATGGTTCAGAAGGACCTGTGGACCTGTTTCGGCTGAAGCGGCGGCCACAGTCGCGGCATATCCATCGTTGTAAGGGACGCCCCTTACTATAACGGAGACCATCTTTCCAGACGCGTTGCGACGAACATTCAGGACACTTTCGGCGGGCGCCACCCACTTTTCCCTATCTCCGCTTCAGCTTCTCTAGACCTCCCCACTTCTCTCTGTTGCGCGCGTTTCTCCTAGGAACAGCCAAACTCTCAGCATTTCCCCGTGTTTAAGTTCGAGAGCCCACACTGCCTCCCAAGGCACATTTATGCGACCGCCGAGTTGAAGCCTAGCAAAGAACTCTTCTGAGTTGAAGCCGTTCATAGGGTAAATTTCGAGTCTTAGAATTTGGCCGGTTCCAGTTTATAGCGCCATCTCACTTCAACTGGAATCTGGATACGGTTTTCTACTTGCAGCCTCGCTAGAAAACTGACTTTCTCCTTCAATCGCAATCTAGGCTCACCTTGCCACGTCTTTCCACAACCGCATGCGACTTCAAACACCTTTCACATACGTGTGACAACCCTGTTTCTAACCCAGTTTTTGAAAATAAGCTTGAAACAAGCGCATCAGAAAAAACGTAGAATACGGAAGCACCAACACGCACAGCGCTTTCTCCAAGTTTAAGCAAAATCATCGGCAGCCTCCATTTACAGACAGAGCTCTCTTCTCTCAAGGAGTTGTATGAGTTTCTCTACTTCGTGTTCTGTGACTTGTTGTTTGTGGAAGTAGAAGGTGTATTCAATGATGTTGCATACGTGACGTTTCAGTTCAGCCTCTCCTTTCAAGGTGTCCAGCTGGTTCCAAGACTTCACGTACTCTAAGGTCTTGAGAAACCGGCTTACCAGAGTGGTTAGGTGTGAAGTATAGGTATGCGAGTTTTTGTCTGTTGTCTAAATTAGAAACACGGTTGGGTTCCATGTTCCGTCTCGTCTTTTTTTGTTACAGCATGAACTGGCTCTTGTGTAAGCCTTAACAGCAAAGACTTCTTTGTTTTTGCTGATCCAAACGAATTTTCCCATGTGTCTGCAACTTAGCCGGTAAGAGTCTCCGAGTTTATTTGGCTTTGACCTTATCGTTTTGACGAGGCCTTCGTGCAGGCGGCTACAATGAGTGGAAGAAGAAGAATGGAGAGAAAAGCCTGGTTGACAGAGCGAAAGAGAAAGTGAAGAAGATACTGAAGGAGCATTCAGTACCACCATTGGACAAAGACATCCAAAAAAGAACTCGACAGCATAATCAAGAGGGCTGAGAAGGAACTGCCGAAGAGATTTCCCTATCTTTGCGGGTAAGTTTCACATGTAGTACAGTTGTGATGTAGATGAAGCATTTCTAGGTTTGCAGAGGTTGACAAGTATTTGGTGGAATATGTTTACGCTTTTTTTTGAAAAGAGACTTGAGTACTGGCGTGATGTGGGGTGCTTTGCTGCCTGAAAGATAGGAGAGTTGTCATGGATGGATTTCTTTTGTGATTCTTTCTTGGAAGACCCATCCTTTTTCAGCTAGTTTGGCTAAGAACGGCTCCGGTTCCAAACCTTCAGGTGGTATGACCCCTTTAATCTTTATTTCTCTCTTGGCAAGCATCGTGGCTGTGAGCGCGGCTGGAACAGCCACTCCTCCCCCAATTGTTCCCCATCTTTCGAAATCCGCACGGAAATCAGATATCCGATATACTGTGCGAGTGATCTTTTCACCATTCTTCTCACCCTTCACCTTAGCTAAGGAGCACCCAAACATTTCTGTTTCTCTGCGCGCTCGTTCGCGTTCCCATTTCCTCCGTGTTTCTATTGCGGGAGGTGTGAGAGCCAGAAGAACGTTTATGGGCGCAACCTTAACGCCCTTCACATCTATAGGCTTGTAGCTAGCGAATCCCATCTTGATCAACGCCCCTGCCATTACATCTGGGGCTATCTTATAGTCCACGTATTTCACGCCCTTTATGAAGCGAGGAAGCGTGTAGGTTGGTTCGTAGTCTATGTGGCAGACCGTTGCTGGTCCCACTGGCTCTGGAAACGGATAATCTTCCACACCTGAGAAAGGAGGCACTTCTTTCCATTTCCCGTTCTCGTAGATCGCTGCTTGAGGTACCCATTCGTCCAGTGCTGTCTCTGGGCTCCATCCAGGTGTCCACGTAGGTATAAACTCTTCTTCTCTTCCCCAAGTTCCTCCAGACCTCAGCCGTATTTCATCAACGCGATCAAGTCTATCAGCTGCGTACCTTACAGCCACATTTGTGGTGAAGGGCCCACCTTGGTGTATCACCGCTGTCAATCCAGCATCTCTGAACTTGTCGTTGAGAGCCAGCACCCTGGGGATTGTATCCTTGATCGAACCGAATCCAGAAAGGTCTACGTAGTTTGCCCCGCCCCTTAGGGCCGCTTCCATTATGTTAGGATTGAATCTCGGCTGAGTTGCATTTGCGACGGTGTCCGACTCCTCAACAACTCGAAGCAGATCATCAACCTTACTAGCGTCAACTCGTTCCGCGGAAACCTTGTCACTTCTTGTTTCATCTGCAGCTTTCCTAGCAGCCTTCAAGTCTATATCAGCAGAAACAACTTCCGACACTTCAGGATTCTTTGATAGAACTAAAGCTATGGCTGACCCTTGAGCTCCAGCACCAATAACTGAAATCTTCAAATTATACACCTCAATTTGAAAAAAGCGGTATGCTTTTTTTGGATATTTTAGAGTTGTGGTGCGCGCATTACGAGGGGTAACTTTTCTCTATTTTTTTACCCCTCACTCATTATACTCTCTTATTCCATCCTTCCTTATTCCTATTCCATTAGGAACCTATCCAAATGAGGGATATACATGGTATAGGACCGTCCATAAACCGTTAGCCGTCGTTCGTTCCGTGGTTGGTTGGTTGGTTGGCTTAAAATTTAAGTCTTCTTCTTCTTGACGCTCACTCACTCTCACACACACAGCGCGCGCACACAAGTAATATAAACAATAGCAGATGTGTAACATAAAAGCGGTGTTTGAATGCTAGAAGATGTGAAGATAAATGTGAAGATCAAGCTTTCAGTGCTGTGGCTATTTGTGGTTGGCAGTTTGTTAGCTGGTTCTGTGATATTCTTTATGGTGCCTGGTGTAATTGATGAAATTAGAGTGGGAGAAATAGTGGGCATGCAAGCAACAGATGAACTGCTGTTGATAATGGCAATTATTTATTTCTGGATTCCATTGGTGATGGCTGTAATGTCGATCTCTCTGAAGGGCATTGCGAATCGCTGGCTAAATATTGTTTTGGGTGTAGTCTATGCCGGCTTTATTCTCTTTGAATTAACTATGAATATCATATCAGACCCATATCCATACGTGATACTGATGGATACTTCAGCGTTTATAGCAGCAGCTTTGATTGTCTGGTATGCATGGAAGTGGCCGAAACAAGAAGCATAAGCATGCATGCAACCTAACAAAGCGTTGCAGATAATGGCGGTGGATACAGTTTTTGGGACAAATAATCGGTTGTCCTTTCTCCGTGGTCCGTTAGCCGTTCCCTTCTTTTGGTTGGTTCCCCGTCGTTTTTCTGTGGGTTGGTTGGTTGGTTGGTTGGGTCAAAATTTAACCCCCAAACCCAAAATAGTACTCCTCGTGTTTGAGGCTTGTTTACCTCAGATTCTTGACGAACGGAATTATCTTGAAATCCCATTTTGTGGTCAGGCGTTCTCCCGTGTCTTTATATCCCATTTTTATCCAGAAACCGTAGGATTTCCAAGAAATACCTTCTGCGTT
>CAYFTS010000053.1:0-3738 GCA_964346135.1 uncultured Candidatus Bathyarchaeia archaeon
CGCACCACAAACCTGAACCACTGGACAAGGACATCGCGAAAGAAATTCGCAACATCGTGAAAGAAGCCGACAAAGAACTCACATAAATATCCAGCTAAGCGCTGGTGTCCCTCAGGAAAGGGAATACACGGTTTGATGAAGCGCCCAAAAGTCGGGAAGCCCGGCCTATGAGCGTTGAAAACCGTTCCCAACCTGAGTAAAATCTTTGCGTCAAATTCTATTTTTTGAAAAAACTCATGAGAGCCCTACCTTCACATAAATATGAGGACAAAATGGAAGGACATTTTGGGATTCAGGCGCAGATTCGGATTCGGATTCCGATGTAGATTCTGAATTCAGATTTTGAATTCATACAAGTTATATATTTTTGGATGCCATTCGCACGCGAAGTAAGGTAGGGTGAAGTAAGGTGGGGTGTGGTGAAGGTGGAGAAGATTTCTGCCACTTATGTAGCCAGTATTGACACTGAGAAACATGAAGTTTGTTTGGAATATAGCGATTCTGTATATCGCTATGCGAATGATTCAATGGCTCTACTTTTGCAGAAAGCAATGACTAGGAAAGCGACCTTCATCATAAAGGGCCAGTCAGTTAGCTGGGTAGAGCTAGAGGAAGAAGCGAATTCACGCTCAAGATAAGTTTATGGGAGAGTTGAGTGAAAGTTGGCGTCTGCATTGTTGCCTGAGTTCTTTGCGCTTTTGGGCATTGACTTATTCTTGATGCTAAGTCTCCTCACGACCCTTTTGGACGATCGGATGCCAAAGGCTCTTCCCTACATTTACCAGCTGGCTGCACTTGTAGGATTTGGACATCTTCTGATAAGTAAGAATTTTTTCACAGTTTTTGGTGATTATATGCGTTTTTGGTATTGTTTCTTTTATCTGCTTGTGTCTTTAGCTAATATCGTAGCAGTTAATGTGTATTTTGGAGTTGTGAAGGAGCAGTGGACTATCGCCAAGTTTTGGTCTGGAACTGTCACTTTTCCGGCAATTTTGATTTCTATCTTCTTTGTGGCTAATTATGGCTATTTGCAAGGGATGTCTTTCTCCATGTTTTTACAGATCGCCATGGTTGTGTCGGCGGTCATCATGGGCACGAGTGTTGCCATATTCCTCAGCCCTGAGGTTTTGAGGAATAGATTTGGGAGGAAAGGGAGGTGAAAAAGTGAATTTGAAAGTAAAACCGTTAAAGAAATCAATGAAGTTCTTGACTCTGTTGTTAACGTCGATTCTCATAGCGTCTGTCAGTGCTGCTATGTACTATTCGTTGGAAATGACGTCGACGATTGATGTCTACGGAGCTGATGTTTACTTTGTTGCGGGCACGGACAATGGGACTGCCGGCTTGGTTGTAACGTTTGGTTCCCAGAACACAACTGCTACGATAACAGGGCTCAGAGCTTATCCTAACGCAAGCTTAACGTACACTGATCCGGTTAGAGTGAGAAACAACGGAACATCTACAGCGCAGCTTAGGTTGGCACCTTTGACGAATCCTTCTGCAAACCCAGAGGACTTCGAATACGTTAGGTTCCTGTTGAATGCGACTAATGCTGGTGACCGTAAATGGTTGAACTACACGTCGGATGGTTCTAGTTGGACTAGTCCGAGTAGTGCTACAAGCTGGACAACGACTGGCATAAGCGCGAGCACGGAGTGGCCCATCGTTATCTACACAGAGGCAAATGCAACTGCGACGATTAGCGATTCAGTAACTATTGCGATAACGGTTGATGTCGAACAATAATCTTCTCCTCCTTTTTTTAATTTCAAGAGGAAAGGGAGAGCATGTTGAAGTATTGTAGAGAATTTGGAAAGTTTCATAAGTCGGTTTCGGAAGCGGTAGCTATCTTGATTCTCCGAAGCTTCTTGTGCACGTGTATTTTGAGTATTGATTTTGGGTTCACAACCGTTTTTTGTTCATTTGAACAAACTTGCATACTGCCGGCGCACGTGCAAGCGGTGTGAGTGGTAGAAAAACATGAAGAAGAAAATCGTTGGAACAGCGATGTTTTTGCTCGTTTTGGGATGCGTAGCACTTTTAGGTTCTCTTGTCATTGTTCCATTTGCTGCTGCTGAACCAATTGTGCTTCCTCAGGCCTCTTACTTAATAACCGATTCCTTCACTGTTCCGCCAGGGCATACATTTAATAATAAGACTTTGTTGGATGGAGATAAACTGCATATTTTTGTTGAAGTAACGAACGGTGGAGATTTAGCCATAGCCTTCTATGTGATGGATGAGCTTAACTATAATCTGTGGAAGTCTGGTGAATCAGCATCACTCCAAATGTCGCGGACAGAAATAACTGCATTTGACGTTGATTGGGTAGTTCCGTATGATGGAGTATGGTATTTCGTCTATGACAACGGTGCTGGTTCGGTTTCTTCTAAGGATCTTACAGCTATAATCACGAAGCATTGGACTGAAACTGCTTATAGGGAAGTTACTCAGTTCCGACCTTTAATTCCTTTTAAATATTCAATTCCTAGTGCCATCGTTTTTTTCGGGGGAATAGCAATTATCGTCATGGAAAGAGTCATCAAAGAATCTCCAGTTTCTGAATCTGCGAGGGAAAAAGGACGGGCTAAGAAATGACATGGCTAGATGCTTTTAGAGGTTTTCGTACTGTTAAACATCGAAGTGTTCTTGCCCGACCAAAGGTCTGCTTGGAGGTGGGCGTATGGTGACTTGTAGCAGGTTCTTTGGAAGAATTCGCAATTTGAAACGGAGAACTGTGGCATTGTTGCTTCTCTTAGTTATTTTGGTGGCTGTAGCGGCGGGAAGCGTTTACTATTCTTTGTTGATGCAATCTAACGCGGCGACTGCGTCTCCTCCTGTGGAGTTGCAGGCTGGTACGGCTGGAAACAGCACTATTTATGGAAATGGCACCAGTGCTTTGGCGAGTGTTAGTCCGTCTGATGATGGTTCGACTTATTCAACTTACTATCCAGGGGGCTATAATGTTGTGAATGGATCTTACGTTTCTGGGAATCTCCCAACGAGTGTTGAGTCTGTGGATTCAAACTTTTTTGTTGTTCAAAGTGCTGTTACGTCGCAGTCATCAACTTCATACTATCCTTCTGCTTACAGTTTGTTGAATGCCACGACTCTTGATTCGGGATCTGTTTCAAATTTGACAGCTAACGATGGCGTTTACATGACGTTTAGGAGTTATGCGTCAAATTTCTCCTCAGGTGATAATAATGCCTTCATCGCCTATCAGGCGGGAGCGGCTGCAGAAAATAGGATTCCCAGGTACAGAACGTGGAACGGCTCTGCGTGGTCGAATCAGAGCTCGATGCCGACAGCCGATAGCCCATTACGGTGGCTCAGATCCGTGTATTCTCCCCTTGAAGCGAGGTATTATGAGAGGATTGTGGTTGCGCTTTCTGATAATCGTTATTTGGACGCTTACGTTTGGAACGGAAGTGCATGGTCTAATTCATCTGACATAGGGCAAGTTGGAGTTGTGTCTGTCGCTTATAGAAGTTATGATGTGGTATATGAGAAGACTAGTGGTGATGCTTTGTTGGTTTGGTCCACGGGCGGAGGAACTGTGGATATGCAGTACAAAGTCTGGAATGGCACTGCTTGGAGTAGCGCTTATAACTTGGACCTCTCTGGAACAGCCAGTGGCACAGAGGTCTACTGGATTGCAGTGGCGCAGAATCCGACGACCGATTCTGATGAACTAGCTTTAATCACTATTGATGGAACCAACGGCGACGTTTACGG
>CAYFTS010000054.1:0-6699 GCA_964346135.1 uncultured Candidatus Bathyarchaeia archaeon
AACCTCTTTTTGTCTGCAGATTTTGCTTTTTTAAGCGTATGGATCACAATTAAGCTTCGTTTTCCCTCAGTTATGTCCTGGCCAAGCCCACCTTTTTTCTTCGCGAACTTCTCTCCAACTAAGTCTAGAATGTCGTCTTGTATCTGAAAAGCTACACCAATTGATTCTGCAAACTTTCCTATCCTTTCAACTGTGTCGTCGCTGGCACCAGCTAACACTGCAGCCATCTTTGCTGCCATTCTTGCCAGTGTTCCAGTTTTGTAGATGCACATTTGAAGGTACTGTTTTTCATTTGCTTTTACCAATCCTCTGTGCCATGCGATATCCATTGCTTGTCCAAAGCTTAAACGGAGCATTTCTTGCAGGTAAATTTCGTAAATTTTGTTTTGCTTATCTAGAGAAAGTTTGTCTTTGTTTTTGATTAAGGCTAGCAATGGTAAATAATACATCACGTTTCCAGTGTTAATTGCGATGTCTAAGCCAAACAATTTGTATGTGCAGGGTTTTCCTCTTCGAAGTTCAGAACTGTCCTCAACATCGTCAATCATTAGGGTTCCGTTGTGAATGACTTCTGGAATTATGGCGAAATCTAGGAGTTTTTCTGGTTCTGCGCCGAGAGCCTCACAAACTAGAAGGAAAAGGTTAGGTCTCCATCTTTTGCCGCCTCTGTCTAAAAACTCCCATATGGGTTTAGCTATAGCCTCGTTTATAGCATCAACGTCATATTCGTATCTGGGCGAACCAAGCGTAAAGATTAATGAATCTCTACCATATTTTCTTGGAATATACTTCTGTATCTTTTTATCAATAACTGAGGTCTTCTCTTCAAGAATTTTTTCAATTTCCATTTTCACTTTTAAACTCCTCATATCCCCTAAAGGGTAAGATTAGTTATTTTCTCTTTGCATATAGTTCGGGGTTAAAGCCTCGTGCTCGTAGCCACTCCGCCGTTTTCCCTGTAACCACAACCGAAGCTTTCCTAAGTTCTTGAATGGACTTTGCTCCAGCAAGAAACATGGCGTTTTTTAACTCTTCAATTATGAACTGCAGTGTCTTTTTAACTTCCTCTGGGCTTTTGGTGGCAGGTTGTAACACTGGCAGGGATGTGCTTGCTAGGTCTGCGCCAAGCGCTAACGCCTTTGCCACATCTATTCCAGAACGCACTCCGCCGGAAGCGATGACAGTTAAATTAACGGATTGAACCGTCTCGATGAGACTTACTGCAGTGGGAATTCCCCAGTTCCGAAAGTTTTCGCCGAGTCTCTGGCGAAACTGGTCTCCAGCTTTTTTCGCTCGATAGTGCTCCACCGCTGCCCAGCTGGTTCCTCCAACCCCCGCTACATCGATTCCAGCCACGCCTGCAGCCTCAAGCTTTTTTGCTTCTTCTGCTGCTATGCCTGCGCCTGTTTCCTTCACGATTACTGGAACGTTGAGTGCTTTCGCAATTTCACCTATCTTTTTGAGTACTCCAGTGTAGTTTGTTTCTCCTTCGGGTTGAATAGCCTCTTGCAGTGGATTCAGGTGGATAGCCAACGCATCGGCGTTCATCATGTCCACGGCTTTTCCAGCTTCTTTAACTCCATAATCTTTAGCAAGCTGGGGAGCTCCAATATTGGCTATGAGGAAGGCTGTTGGAGCCTTTTTCCTAGCAACCGCAAAAGTGCGTTCCAGTTTAGAATTACTAATGGCTGCCCGTTGGCTGCCCACACCCATTCCTAATCCCATTTCTTCGACTGCCATGGCGATGGCTGCGTTGATCTTCAAGGTTTTCGCTGCTCCGCCAGTCATTGCTCCTACGATGAGGGGTGCGGACAGTTTGTGGTTAAAAACAGATGTGGAAAGATTAATTTTGTCTCGGCTAATTTCTGGAAGTGCTCTATGCACAAAGAAAATGTCTTCAAACCCCGTGATTGTTTGCCTGGCTTGGACATCTTCTTCAAGACAGATTTGAATGTGGTTTATCTTTCTCTCTTCGGTTTGGTCAGGCAACTGTTTCGCCTCTTTTGATCACAGTTCCACTAACCCTTTCACTCTTAAGTGCTTTGTAAACGTTATCAGACTTTGCAGCGTTTATGATAATCGCTTGTATGCCTTTTTCAACAGCTGGTATCAACTCCATCATTTTTCCAAGCATGCTTCCAGTCACGTCGGGAACCTTGTTCTCCTCAATTTTGTGGTGCAGTTTTCTCAACTCTTGTAAAGTGACCTCTTGAATAAGTTGAGCCGTGGAATCAGTTTTTGGGTCAGAGGCGTACAGTCCATCAACGTCGATGCCAATTATGATTCGTTCTGCGTTGAGTTTTATTGCAAGTGAAGAAACAAGTTGATCGCCAGACAGTATAGCGAAGCCCTTGTCCGAGTCGAGGACAGCATCTCCGTGGAGAACCGGCACAAACCCCATTTCGAACAGTTTTCTTAGCGGTCTTTCCTCCATAAGTTGGATTCGACCTTGCTTCGTAATTGTGCAGGAGGAGGGTTGCACAGTTACGGCTGGGATATTATGCTGTATTAGAGAATCCACAACCAACTTATTTAACGCAATCATCGCTTGGCGTGTCTTTGAAAACCCCATAATCTGCGTCTGATCTTTATACCCCTTCTCTATGGCATATTGCTCTGCAACAGGATGACCAAAAGAGCCGCCACCATGAACCAGAACAAGGCGTGAAACGTTGGCTCGCGAAATTTCGCTTGCCAGTCGCTCTATTGCTGGCAAGTTAGGTGTTAAAGGCTTTTCTTTATGGGTTATCACTGATCCTCCAAGTTTCAGAACCAGCGGCTTAGCTTTCAACCCTGGCACCCTCACTTGTTTTTTTCGCAATAAAGGCAGTTCCACCCGCCTGCTCAATAGCTTCAGCAACTTTTTCCAGCTTTTCGGATGGAGATAACGCAATTATGCATCCTCCTCCTCCGCCTCCTGTGAGTTTAGCTCCTAGCGCCCCAGCTTTTCTCGCTGCGTAAACTAGCTGTTCAAGAGACTCGTTGGAAACTCCGACAGCATTGAGTAACGCTTGGTTGATGTTCATTAGCTTGCCTAGTTCTTGTAGGTTTCCTGTTTTCAGGGCTTTAACAGCGTGAGAAGAAATTTTTCCACCCGCTTCCACTATGGGGTCAAAAATTGATGGATATTGTTTCTTTCTTTCCCTCACTATGGCGACTTGTTCACCTGTGGAACGTTCGATTCCCGTGTCGCCGATCACGAGCGGTATGTCTCCCTTCACTTCTAAAGATTCAAAGTCCTTATCTTGTGAGAATAGGAGAATTCCGCCGTAGGTGGAGATTGTTGGGTCTATTCCAGATGGGGTGCCGTGAACAATACGTTCCGCTTCGTAGGCAATGCGGAAAATGTCTTTCTTAGACAAATTAGCGTTAAGAAGCTTGGAAACAGCGATTGCTGTTGCAGTTATTACTGCTGCTGAAGAACCGAGGCCTACAGCGATGGGGATGGTTGAACGAACTTCGATGCTCACACCAATTTTTCTCTCAGCCAAATTTAGCACTTTTTGAGCAGCCTTTCTAATAGGCTCGAGTTGCACTCGTGCTTCACGACCTCCTTTTTTTGCTTCAAAGCTTTGCCCCACAAAAACTCCCGAGATTCCAAGGTTCTTGGAGTTTATGTATATGCAGCGGTCTTTCCTTGTCTCAGCTAAAGCGTAGGCTCTTTTGTCGATTGCCATGACAACCGCTGGTTCGCCGTAAACGACAAAGTGTTCTCCGAAAAGTATGACCTTTCCGGGTGCGGAAGCCACAACTTCAGGCAAATATACCACAGCTACTTTGTGAAAGATATAGAGGCGTAACCAACAACGGAAGAATAGTCTCTGGTAACGTCACCGCTCGTTTTGTAGCACAACAAGTGCGCCCTTCTAGCGCCCAACAGCTTTGATGCAGTGATTGCAGCCATGGTGGGACCGTAGCCGCATGCAGATATGCCGTGTAATTCCACGGCGAAATTATATTGTTCTTCATCAAGTTTTAAAGCAGCGTCAATAGCAGCTCTGTCGTTTCGCTCAGCTCTCTCCTGAGGCTCGTAATGAGTCATGTCGGTGGAGGCGATTACTAAAGCATTTTTGCCCGACAAAGCCTTTCCAGTCGCCTGTCCCACCGCCCGGCTGGATTCTAGGTCTTGCATGAGAAAGCAGACGGGCACAAACTTAAAGGCGGAACCGTAAAGGTACTGAAGGAAGGGAAGCTGAAGCTCAATGGAATGCTCGTAAGCGTGAGCTTCTTCATCAACATCGATGATGCGAGATTCACTTAAAATCTTGTTGGCAACTTCAGCATCAATCTCCACATCTCCTAATGGAGTGCGCCAAGCTCCCTCGTTGATGAGGGCTAATGCACTTCCGCGCCCAGTGTGGTTGGGGCTAAAAACAACAACAACATCTGGTTTGCCGTCAATTGCGAGTTGGTAGTAGGAGTGAGCAGCCACTGGTCCAGAGTACACGTATCCCGCGTGAGGGCAGACTAGTCCCACTATGTTTCTAGAGCCTTTCTCTGCGACTTTGGGGAGTTTGCCAGGTCCAAGTGTGTGAGTGAAGCAGTTTTCCAGTTGTGCTCGTAGAGCTTGTGGGGTGCCAGCATACCATGAACCTGCAACTGCTGGTTGCCTGATCTTCAACCTTTTCTCTCCTTGGTTCATTCTTCCTTTGTTAACTTCACCTCAAAGTCGTCGATGGATAAGCTTATGTCTCCGTCTGGTGGTATTTCGCCTCTTTCACGCATTATCTGTCTGGCTAGAAGCCAATAAATTATTGCCAAGGCTCTTCTACCCTTGTTGTTGGTAGGTATAACTAAGTCCACATCACGGAACTCGTTGTCAGTGCTGCAAAGCGCTATAACTGGAATACCCATAATAGATGCTTCCTTCACCGCTTGCGCATCAGCCTTCGGGTCAGATACAAGAATGACGCCTGGCTCTATCCGTTTCGGATAAATGGGGTTAGAAAGCATCCCAGGGATAAAACGCCCAAGGATAGGAGTCGCCCCAGTTACATCACAAAATCTTTTCACTGGGTCGCGTCCGTACAGTCTCGCCGCCACCGCAACGACTTTGGCTGGGTCAAAGCGGGCGAGGAATTTTGCAGCGACCCGTATGCGTTCATCGGTCTTTTTGATGTCCAAGACGTATAAGCCGTCAGGTCTAACGCGATAGATGAACTGATTCATCTCTTGGGTTTTCATTCGGGTGCCGATGTGGATTCCTGCGGATAACAGAGTGTCTTGGGATAGCAAGAGTTCCTCATCGCTTGAAGCAATTTCTTCTTCTTTTTTCTCTTCTGACATGAGCTCTCCTCCTATAATGTTATGGTAGACATTCTGGTTCTTTCTCCAAGTGTCTCCTCTATTCGGATGAGTTCATTAATTTTCGCAATTCGTTCTCCCGGTATAATTCCCGTCTTGATAATTGGGCAGTGGAATGCCACGGCTAAATGAGCTATGTGCGCGTTAGGAGTTTCCCCAGACCTGTGAGACATGACAGGGACGTAACGTGCTTTCTTAGCAATTTTCGTTGTCTCCCAAGAGTCGGTGAGGGTTCCCACCTGATTTGTTTTTATGATAATAGCGTTTCCAGCGCCGACTTCTATCCCACGGGTCAGTCGTTCTTTGTTTGTCACGAATAAGTCGTCTCCGCAGATAAGACACTTCTTAATTTTTTTTGTGAGCTCTGCAAAGCTCTCGAAATCTTCTTCATGAAAGGGGTCTTCAACATAGACTAAATTATAATCTTTAATGATTTGCGACACAAAGTCCACTTGCTCCCCAGAGTTTCTTTTAACTCCGTCCCGAACGTACACATAACGTTTTTCTCGAGTTTTCCATAGTGTGGAGGCAGCCACGTCCAACCCCACTCTACACTCAATTCCCGTTTCCCCAGAAACTTCTTCACATGCTTTCGTCATGATTTCTAAAGCATCCTCATTTTTGATTCTGGGCGCCCATGCTCCTTCGTCTCCCTTCCCTCCCGTGAAGGTTGCATCCGATTTTTTGAGGAAGACTCCAACCTTCTGGTGAACCAAAACGTTGGCTTTCGCTGCTTCTGAAAAGGAATCTGCTTTGACGGGTAGAACCAAAAACTCTTGTATGTCCGGCGTCTTGCCACGTGCATGTTTTCCTCCGCCTAAAACGTTTCCCAACGGGTAAGGAAGTTCGTTGGCGAGGTAACCGGCTAGTTGTTGAAAAAGTGGTGCGCCGTATGAGGAGGCAGCGGCGTCTGCGGTGGCTAGTGAAATGGCATAAGCTGTGTTTCCGCCGATGTTTCTGAAGTCTTTGGTTCCATCTATTTTGTGGAGGAGAAGATCGATTTGCTCTTGCTCCTCTGTGTTCATGCCTATAAGCTCTGGAGCAATAAGTTCCTCAACTTTTGTTATCGCTTGGTTAACTCCGCCCTTAGGATAAGGCACAACTTCAGCTTTGCCTCGGCTGGCTCCTGATGGAGCAGATGCTCTTCCAAACCCCGCTGTGGTTACTACGTCAACTTCCAGCGTCTCCTCTCCCCGGCTATTGAATATTTTTCGGACGACAATGTCTTCGATGACAGTGGACAACGTCAATCATGCCTCTCGATTACAGTTGTTTAGTGTGTTTCTCTCTTTTTAGCCTCTTCGTAAAATTTGAGAATTTCAACAATGATTTCCACATGAGATAGGAGCATGCGGCGACAGCAATATCGCTTCACTCCTAAACTGTCTAAAACGT
>CAYFTS010000055.1:0-9763 GCA_964346135.1 uncultured Candidatus Bathyarchaeia archaeon
AAACTGGCAGCGATTGAAGCGGAACAGAAGACTTTGGAGGAAGAGACGAATATCATCAGAGAGAAGACGGCAATTCGGGAATTACAGGAACTGGTGAGGAAAAAGCAAGCTGAACTTGCGCGGGCGCGTCTCATCCGAAGAACCGAACTAGAAGAAAAACCGAAATGACCAAACTATTTGCAAATCCTAAAGACTGCAAAGAAAACTATGGCTTTCACATCGAGTGATATGTGTGCTCTATTCCTTGCACTAGATATCGTCGGTCGCTGGAGATTCTCTTTGGAAACCAGCTGAACAACCGGGCGATATTGGATTTCAACGTGTGTAATGTAGCGAACCGAAAAAGGCAAAAGGCGCGGATTCTAGAAACTAGTGCAAGCGAGTGAGGGTTTTTTGTGCCTATAACAATTGCGAAGCCTCTAAAGTTCCACTACGCTCCCCCAATCCTATACCTCTTTGACGTCCACGAATTATTCCAGAAGTATCCCAATATGTACGGCCAAATCGGAGTTCGGATTCGTCTCTATGTAAACCGGATCTACAACGAAGCGCTCAAAATTGTCAATGAACCTAGAATTGGTTGTCTTCTAGATGTGGTTCACCAAAAAGTCGGTCAACCGCTAGCTTCTAGAGCCTTTCTAGACATAACTCATGTTGCATCAAAACTGGGAATACCCCAAAACTACATTGTTGAAGTGTTGGCCATCAATTTCGTGCTCAGAGATGAAACGGGAAAAGTCACTGAATCTCCCATATTCCCAAACGAGATTAGAGTTGACGTTCAAGATGAAAATCTTAGGGTTCGGGTGGAAGAGGAAGCTGAGACGCTAAAGAAATTAGGCGAAGGCTTTGAAATTGTGGCTCTCCTCTACAAAGCGGGTCTCAACGATCCAGCCTATGAACTAACGGATGCACTGGTGAAATTCGACAAAAACGACTACAAAGGCATGATGCGATCCTACTCAAAAGTTTTGAAAGGCTTTCAGATTTTGGCGAAGAACGAGATCACCGACACAAAAACTACCGCTAAAGAGCTGAAAGATTTTCTGGACAAAACGCAAAGTCTCCTGACAAGTTTTGGAAAAGATTATGGCGCACGAGCCCTTGTGGAGGAAGGCATATTCGTCCGCAATCTTATCTTGGCGACGTCGAAGTACTTGATAGACAAACTCAAAAGCTAGAGGAAGATGATTGCATGCATGCCTTAACAGTCTACTTCGTAATAAAACTCTACAATTATCAAAATCCAGACGAAATCCGAAGACCATGGAACGACCCAAAAATAGTTCCAACAGAAATAAGCGGCAAGAAAGATTATCCGCGCGTCGGCAAACCATGAAACTGGTTCCGCCCGTCACATAAGTAGGGAGTGGCAACCAATGAGAGTTCTATTGACAGGTGAAGCGGGCTAAATAAGCTCAATCCTATCTAGAATCCTGCTGGAAGAGCATGTATGTATAACATTTGGGACACTTAAGCCATAATAACCTGGTGGCGACAGATAACGCGTTGTACGTCGCCATTGCCGTACGCTGGATTCCTTTCTGCCAAAACTTCTGCGACGTACATTCTGCACTTTTGCCGCATACGTGAAAGTCCATGATTTTCTGGAGTCAAGGTGGAGTCAAAATGGAGTCAGAGTGGAGTCAACTGGAGCTAGTCCATGATCTTTTAGCCCAAAGTCCAAGTTTTTTCGGAGCAAAAGTGGCTCCAAAGTGGCTCCGACTCGGAGTCGTACCTGTAAGGGTGGATACAGAAAAAAATTGTTTATTAAATAAAAGTGCTCGATATGTTTCCGGAAGGTTGCATGCATGCAAATGCAGAAAATTCAAAATTGCATTCAAAATTTCAGTTCTTTCATCTCAAACAACCACTTTATCTTTTGCTTTTGAAATTTTCATCACACTCAATAGCGTTCCATAGTTGTTTTGTATTTATTTCCGTCCATATGCATTTATTAGGAAGTTTCAAAAAGAAAGTAGTCCAGTTTCTTATGAGGCAAAAGAGTTGGTGAACTCCGGTTCTATCCGAGAGAACTTCTCGAAACTTCTCAGCAAGCTTCCCGTAAAGTTGCGCAAAGTTTTGTTTTTCCCCCTCAAAAAAAGGGGAATTCTAGTCTCAATGTTGATGGCAGCTACACTCATATCAATCTCAACTCTTACCATAGTGGGTTTGGAGTTAGTCTATCCTTCAATAATCATCGGCAGCGGAGGAACGGTAAACCTGCCCATCGGCGTTGGGTTTTATTGGAACAGCAACTGCACTATTCCCGTTTGGTTCGTAGATTGGGGAGACATTGAGCCGGGGTCAATTAGAAATGTAACTTTTTTTGTTAGGAATGAGGGAAGCCAATCCCTAAGACTGAACATCACGGCAGAAAACTGGAGTCCAATAGAAGCTGCAAGCTACATGACATTCAGCATGAACTACATGGATTCAGCCATCAATCCCCAAGAAATAATTCAAATCACACTGAGCCTAACAACCTCGTCGCAAATAGAACAAATAACAAGTTTCAGATTCGACATCAACGTGGGCATCATTCCCGTTTCAGAAATTTGAACTGAGTATAATGTACTGGCAATAGATTCTGTGTGCTCACTTGCGTCCAAGAGTAGGATCAAAACTAGGTTAGCATAAGCCTGCCGCGAAGCAATGGGGTGCAACCATGTTGCTATCCTTAGATCGTAACCCGCGAAAAGTTTAGTTTCTTACTTTTGACTCCAAATACGGCCAGAGCTCCGAATAACGCGATCACTGCTGCTACGGTTCCGAATGGTACCTCTGGAACCGCGTGCCACGATATTGCCCTTATAGCCATGATAGGATACGGGTTTGGTCCCTTTAGTTTACCGTCATCGCCGATGAACAGTGCTTGGACACCCCAGTCCCCCAGCATGTCTATGGTCTGAGTGTCATAAGCATCATATATGGGGTCTCCGTCCCAAGTGTCACTGCTAAGTGCGAGATCTTTTGGGTCTGAATCCCAACTGCTGCCGTTTGGGCGAATCCATCTAAATACCACTTGTGTGGCAGTGGATCCTTCAATCGGAGTTATAGTTGTGCAAGCCCTTACTGTGGCATCCTCACCCACGAGAATTTGACCGCCATCCCATGGCCATCTGGTAATGGCATATCCTGAATTCAAAGCATTGAGGCTGCCTACAGAATCCTTCAGTTCGTCTGCATACGCTAATCCACTGCATGCAATGAGTATACCTAGGAAAAGTGTCACGAACACAGATAATTTATGTTTCATTATGTTCACTTCTGTAATTTTATGTGTACGCTGGGAGCCTAATAAGTATCTATGGAAATGTCGTTAGTGTGTTCTAGATTCGCCTTCTAGTATGGTTTCCTATGTTCATGAATGCATGGAAGAAAACATGGCCAACAGCAAGATTGCTTCTATGTGTTCACCGATTTTTTATCTTCTTGGAGGTAAAAAAAGCATGCCGACGTGAAAGACGATTAGGGTCAGATATAGTTGTTGTACATTATTGTTGCTTCGGAACCTGCATTGTTTGTAATTGCTTCGGTGAGAGTATTGTACATCACTGTTATGGTTTGTGAACTGGCACTAATGAATACGCTTGGTTTGGAGGATTGCGTGTATAATATGCTGTTACTTTGTATGTCAATCTGACTTGGAGAACTTTTCAGATAGATAGCTCCCTCTCCATCTGTAGTTGAGGGTTGGGTACATGAGTTGCTGATGGTGTTGTTCCAGATTTTGACATCAAAGGCACTACCTTCACCATCACCAATCTTTATTGCGGCTTCTTCTGTGTTAGAAATGGTGTTGTTTCTGATGATGTGGTTTCTGTTATGTGAGTCTATTTGTATGCCATTTCTTCCGGCGTTCTGGATCTTATTGTTTATTATTGTGACGTCTACGACGTCAATAATGTGTTCAGATGAAACATAATGCATGCCTATGCCGTCACGTGCGGTGAAGGAAATATCGTTGTTTTCAATGACAACGTGTTGGAAGTTGTATCCGGTGATTCCCCAACCCGTATTGTGTATCACGTTGTCACGTACTGTAACGTAGAAAGTTTGATCCAATGAATCGCCGTCAATTACGACGCCTGAACCAGCGCCTTGTCGTGTTCCAGAAACGGTGTTGTTGGAAACCAGAACGTTTGAACTTCCGTATATCACAATGTTGTCCATCCAAGGATCTATTCCAATGTTATTAATGACCCTTACGTTGTTCGACCTGGCGATGACGTAATTGTCGTAAAAGAGGTTGTTATACTCCAATTTTCCGTTATCGTGTGCAATATTGTTTGCGATTCTAATGTCCGAGGAATAACGAGCATATATGCCTCTTGCCCAACAGTTGTTTGCTTCTACCTCTTCGACCGTAACATGTGAACTTTCTAGAATGAAGATTCCAACTCCCTTGTTTGTTCTCCAGTCGGATATATGTTGGTTCTCTTTGTTTCCCTCAATTCTAAAGTTAGAGAAATGAACATTTTGTTCATTAACAACTTTAAGAATCCATGTGTTCGTGTTGTCTTCAGCAAAGATAACTGACTCTCTACCCAGTCCGTTGATGGTGATTCCTGAATGTATGACGTCAACGTAAGTAGAGAAGTTGAATTGACCGACACCAATTTCTATCGTTCCCCCATTAGACAAGTTTCCGATTGCCCAATTGAACACTGTTGAAGCCTTACTTGCGGATGCATATATTTCTCCAGTCGTCCCATTATGCAAGTAGTATCCATTGAGACCTACTGATATTAGATATGCATTCATGCCTGGATAATTTACCCAACCACCAGAAAACAACGTTCTTTCGTTAACAACTACATTTGCTAATGTGGCCAAGGGCGCAATAGTCAGTATGAGAAACCAGAAGGTTCCCATTTTTCTCAAATGATATGTCATTTTTTTCCCTGGTTTGCTGAATAAGTTTGGAGTTAGTTATATTTAATCTTAATTCAAACTACATATTAAATCTTTTGTCTTACGTTATAATATATACCCCTCGCGGCAAGGTGTCGGCGAACTAGATGTTCGACTGCTACGGAAAAATATTCTAGAATATTAATAAATCTTATATTCACGCATGTCACATTTCATGAGTAAAACCATTGTCTTTGGTATGTCGGGTAGCGGTGCAGATAGAGTGATGGATAGAGCTTTTGGTCTTGGTCATGCTGAGTTGCGGAACGCTTTGCGCGAAGCACATAGGAGGCGGAGGATTTGGCGTAGAGCTAAGATGGTTCATAAAGGTCTACTAGAGGCATGTGTAGGATTTACAAGAAGTGGAGCTAGGATTGTTGATGCAACTGTGATGAAAAGACTTCGCGTAGCTTTCAGGGAGCTGAGAATCATTAGCAGGCGTTTGCGCATTCTTATGGATGGGGAGATAGAAGCTTTGCGGATGCTCACTGGATATAAGGAGAAGGGTGTGTTCAGATGGATCCCCCAGCTTGAGACATGGCTAAGAGATGAAGCTTACAAGTTTTGGCTCGGCACCATGCAAACCACGCTAAAAGATAACGTTCATCTAATGATTGGAGTGGAGGCGGGTTAGGTTAGCTGTAATATTAAGCGCGCGTTTTCTTCCAAGTTTTCAAAACATAGTGACAACAAACCGGGCATTATAGGACGTTAGCGTCAAATTGAACTCAGTTTACATCCTATTCTCCGGTATTCTTCTTGTTTTTCAGGTCTGGACCGTATACAATTTATATGTAATCGCTTTGGGTGTGAAACACTTACTGCAGAAAAACGGGAAAAAGAAGGAAACATCAGCAACGGATGGAGAAAGGTTCCCCACCGTTTCGATTATAGTACCCGTGAAAAATGAGGAAAAGGTTGTAGATAGGCTTTTGAACACGTTGTTAAATCTACATTACCCATCACAGAAGAAGGAGATCATTATAGTTGATGACGGCTCAAAAGATAAGACTGTGAAGATATGTGAAAAATATGCAACCTCGCATCCAAATCAAGTGAAACTATTTCGTAAGCCAACTTCAAATGGAAAAGCGGGAGCTCTGAATTTTGGGTTAGAACGTGCCAAAGGTGAAATCGTCGTTACATTCGACGCGGACAATGTTCCTGAACTTGACGCACTGGCAAAGGCAACTAAATATTTCAAGGATCCATCAACGTCGGCGTTGCAGGGTAGGATATGCTCCATAAACGCCGACGAAAACATGCTAACTAAATTCATCTCGTACGAGGAGGGCGTACGGTATGAAGGCTACATGCGAGGAAAAGAAATCCTTGGCTTGTTCGTTGATCTATCAGGCACCTGTCAATTCATCAGACGAAGCATCCTTGAAGAGATTGATAGATGGAACGAAGATTCCCTGTCAGAGGACATGGAACTTTCCTTCAAGTTAACCGATAAAGACCACAAAATAATTTATGCTCCAGAGATACGATCGTGGCAGGAAAATCCAACAGAATTGATCAAGCTTATTAGGCAGCGGGCAAGGTGGTACAGAGGAAGCATGGAAGTGGCCCTAAGATACGGATCGCTCCTAAGAAAATTGAACAGAAAAAGACTTGATGCGGAACTCACTGTTATGGGCCCTTACATGCTGATTCTGTGCTTGTTCAGTTACCTTATGACTGCGTACACTCTCTTGGTTCCATCTGACTCCTTCTTCAAGATCCTAGCGCAGTTCACGTCATTGTTCACCCTCCTAACGCTATTTGTGATTGGAGTGCTGCTGGTTTACGTGACAAAGCCAAGGAAAATAGCCAACATACTTTGGTTGCCCTTCGTATACGCCTATTGGAACTTGCAGAGCCTCATAGCCCTTTACGCGCTGTTCCAAATAGCCTTCAAAAGACCTAGAAGATGGATCAAAACGTCGAGAACGGGAGTAGTCACCAACTCCGCTTTGAAGAGGAGAGTAGGTATCGATTAACGTGAAAAGCGACACCACGACATTGACAAAGACCATGATTGAAACAGGTATATTCCTAAAAAGATTTAACTTAGACAACAGAAGCGGTCTAATCTTTTCCTTCGTTTTCGGATTTGTTCTCAGATTGATACCAGAGGTTCTGTCTTTTCCTCATCCGATTGGTTTTGATACTGTGTCCTACGCGGGGATGTTAAAGAGCGGAATCGTATGGCACCACTGGACTTCCGTGTTTTCTGGTTGGCTGTTCAATGCCATTTTGGTACCGGTGTATGAAATTGTGCAGGGTGATCCTTTTCTTCTGCTGAAGCTAGTAGCACCCATCCTCTATGCGTTGAATGTTTGTGGAGTCTACTACTTTTCCAAGAAGGCACTGGGTTGGACTGCTCGGAAGGGCATAATCGCCGCTCTTTTCTTCGCTTTTCAGCTGGCTTCGTTAAGACTGTCTTGGGACCTATACAGAAACATGCTTGGAATTGGCATTCTCCTTTTCACACTGCCATGGATTCCAAAATTAGAGACAAAACGGGAGTTTTCATTGTTTATTTTGCTTTCCATACTCGTCGTTTTTAGCCACGAGTACGCTTCAGCTGTCATGCTCGCTGTGATTTTGGGGATAATGATAAAAATGTTTCTGAAGGACGAAAGGAAGAGATTGTTTGGTGTCTCAGTAGCTGTGTCACCGGCCTTAGCGTTGTTCTTGACAAGTGTATATCTGAAGATGTTTCCTGTGTCGTTTCGTGCGGATCCGAATGTTATCGCAGCTTATCAACCTGCTGCGCCCCCTGGCGGACTATTCTTCCTGATCGACTATTTGAACCCTGGGACAAGTTCATTGTATTATCCTACATATGTGAATCTTGCTTCGCACTTTTTCTCCCTTTTCGCTATTCTCTATTTATTGTGCCTACCCCTTGTCTTTGTCGGGTTTTTCAGGGAAAGATTTCTTGACGGATGGACTGGTTTGCTTTTGGTCGGTTCATTTAGCTCTTTAATAACACCCTTTTTTGCATTGATTGCTTGGTATAGATGGATGCTAATGCTGGTCTACCCACTTACCTTCTATGCCGTCAATGGAATTGCGAGGGTTCTACATTCAACTGGCGAGAGTGTTACTCCAGCCTTTCGAATGTTGAGATGGGTTAAGTTGTCCAGGAGAGAGGTTAAGGTAATCTTGGCTGTCTCTTTTTCTCTTGGTTTGCTTTTCGTGGCTACTCCTTTGTTTTTTGGAAGGGCTGGTTTGTTCGATTTTCCGACAACAACATCCTATCTGCCTTCATCTATGATGAGTAACACTGTGCCGGTTCAGGATGTTAATGGTGTGGTTGAGGCTATGAAATGGTTAGATGTGGAAATGGATGATAGTTCGGTTTTGTTGGTGCATAGCGCTTTTGGGCCTTGGACTGAATTGCACTTGAACAGCAGACACTTTGAGGTTTATTTCAGAGATGATATCGAAGGCGCAATCGATGTGGCCTTGGGGAAAGGTTTTGGCCATGTTTATCTTGTTTGGTGGAACGAAAACATTGGATGGTATGGTCTCAGTGTTCCCAAGGACTTTGTGTCCGTCTTCAGTAGCGGGAGAATCTCGGTTTTTGAACACCGTAACTAAAACTAGATGATAGGATAATAATCAAAATGATTCGCGGAATACAAATCGTCGGATTGCTGGTTGCGTTGGTGGCTTTCGCATCTATTATGATTGCTCGAAGGAAGGGAAGAATCAATGCTAGATCTTCTGTTTTCTGGATTCTTTTCTGGAATATCTTTCTTGCACTTGACTTGTACCCAAGCCTGGTAGCTTATTTTGCGCCAGTGCTTGCTTTGGAGTCGAACATGTACATACTGACTGCGGGATCCATCCTTACGCTGTTCGTTCTTGTTTTCGTCTTGTATTCTTATCTTTCCGACTTAAACCGAAAAGTTGTAGAGTTGACGAGACAACATGCAATTGTTGATAATAGAATTAGAAAAATGGAGGCTGTGAATAACGATCGAAAAGAAGATAGCGATAGTAGTTCCAGCTCGTAACGAAGAAGAGTCCCTCACGGAAGTTTTGGAAAACATTCCCTCCCCAAATCCACTGATGAAGATGAAAGTGTTCGTTGTCGACGATGGGTCAGAGGATGGCACGTGTAAAGTAGCGTTGGAGAGAGGTGTCGAAATGCTTAGACATCCTGTTTCGTTAGGAGTAGGTGGAGCATTGAAAACTGGTTACCTATCGGCAAAAGAGTGGGGCGCCGACGTTATTGTTCAATTGGATGCGGATGGGGAGCATGATCCTAAAGAGATTGAAGGAATCTTGCAGCCTGTTCTGGATGGTAAGGCGGATATGGTTATTGGGTCCAGATTTATGAATGGGTCTCCACTTCCCTTGTCTTTGACTAGGAGGATTGGAATTAGGTTCTTTTCTTGGTTGTTGAGCAAGTTGACTGATTACGAGTTGACTGATGTGACATCGGGGTATAGGGCTTTTAGGACGGAGATTTTGGATATGGTTATGTTTCCGTCGGAGAAGCATTGGGCTGTGGAGATGGCTTTGTTGGCCAGTAAGAATGGGCTTAGGGTGATTGAGATTCCGATTACTCCTTCAAAGAGGAAGAGTGGAAAATCTCAGTTTCACGAAATGATGACTTTCATACTGTATCCCTTCAGAGTAATAAAACAGATAATCGACATTTACCTTTAGCGAGAACTTCTTCGGTCGTAGTGTAGCGCACGGTTATAATAAATGTTCAAAAGCTCATGTAATTCTGATCGCATCCGAAGATGATGCATGCATGCGCATAATTGGGTGTCCAAGCATAGAAGGGACGTCTTGTCTCAGCTCCATCTACTCCTCAAACGCAAGCTTCCGGAAACAT
>CAYFTS010000056.1:0-37819 GCA_964346135.1 uncultured Candidatus Bathyarchaeia archaeon
TTTAACATTAGTGATTTTTATGTCGTTAGTGTATCTAACCGTTATGCTAAGTGTGTAGGTGTCATTGTTCGCCGTGTCGTCGGTAACTGTCAGCGTCACCTGATGAGCTTCAGACACCATGTATTGATGAGTTACGATTTCACCCGTTCCTGTTGTTCCATCGCCGAAATCCCATTCGTAGCTGACAATTGTTCCATCTTGGTCGTAACTTGTGGAGGCATTGAAAGTCACTGTCTCATTTATTTTTGGGCTGTTCGGAGAATAGGTGAAGTGTGCTACAGGAGGAAATTCTAGGTTGGTGAAGAAACCGTTTACTGGAGTGAAAGGAATATTCTTTGGAACTTGACCTCCTCCAAAAAAAGCCATCTCTATTAGTTTGGTGCCAGTCAATTTTTGGTCTTCATAAGGACGGCCATTTTTGAGTACAATCGTGTTGTTGATGTTCAAGTAACTTTCACCCGTTCCGAGAACCTTAAACTCTACAGTAGCAAGGGTTCCAGATCCATCTACTCCACTGTATTGGCCTTTCGTTGCCCACATGAACATCACCCAACCTTCCTCTACAAGAGGGGGGACAGTAGTTGTTCCTTCGGGTTGTTCCTTGAGGATTTCGCCTTGGATCACGTTGACATATTCCAAGATGTTGGGGTCAAAGCTCATGTTAACTTGATAAGAATACAGATTGATGACATTTTTAACTTCTACGTCTACAGTGAAGGTTTCACCAGGCATTGCTCTGCTTATCTCAGGTTCTACGAAGACTATAGTATTAGTGGCAGAGGATATCATTCCAACATTCATCAACGCTGTTGGAACAATAACAAGCATAAATAACAAAAACAAACTCTTCTCCCTTCTCATCACACTGACCACCCAATCAAATTTGAAGTATTAAATACGTTCTCACCAAATCATTTAAAGTTATCTGCTTTTCTCATTGATTCCACTTTGACGCTTTCCCACAGCAATTTGCGTGAGGATACATGCATGTACACAACTCTTGAAGAGTTAGGTAGCACCATAATTCATACAAACTATCAAGACATCTTGCATCTCCACAATACCATCCCTATTCAAGTCAGCGGCTTGATCGTATTGCGGTTGCCACCAGAAGTATCCATAGGACAAACTGAGCCTAGCTAAATCAAGAGCATCAACAATTCCATCCTCGTTCACGTCTCCTGCCAACGAAGTTCTGTAGTAAATATCCCAGTTACCGTCCGGCTGATCTGCTCTATTCGACGTCCACACCACCCAAACCTTCGTATCGCACGTTTGAATTGCAAAAGGCCAAGTATCCTCTGCATTATCTGTGGTAAACTGAACGCTTTCAGACCATGTGACGCCATTGTCATTTGAAGTCTTGAAGTAGATATCACCCGTAGCTGTCTGTGAAAGTTCGTCTGACCCCCAAAACACCCATATTGTTCCATCCAAAGCTTGAAGAATCGAAGGCGAAGAATCACTTTTGGTACTATTGGTCAGTCTCTTGTCAATTGACCAGGATAATCCATCATATTTTTTGTAAAAAATTTCATCGTCTCCAGTTCTGTTAGAAGACCAAACCACCCAGAATTCACCATCTTGAGTCTGAATGATTGAAGGACCATTGTCCTTATTTGTGTCATTAGTGACTTGTTTTTCGTCGGACCAGGAAGATCCAAAATCAGAAGATGCTTTGTAGAATATGTCATTATTGCCGTTTCTGTTTGAAGCCCATAAAACGTAGATAGTTCCATTAGCGGCTTGGAAGATTGAAGGGTCTAAATCTTCAACCTCATTATCAGTTAGTGCGATGTCGTTGGACCATGAAGTTGCATAGTCATGAGAGACTTTGTAATAAATCTCGTGGTCTTGTATTGTCTGTGTCACACCCGCCTCTTCGACGAAAGATGAAGATAACTCGTGGCTAACACCGCGTGTTTTTTTGGAGTATGACACAACTTGATTGTTTTCTAATCTCTTCTTCACATCGAAAAGGGAAAGAGACTTTGTATAGGCAAGAGGAGATGACTCTGTGATTTCTAAATAAATGTTGACACTGCGGGTGATTTTTCCACTTTTCCCCATAACTAGAAAAGTATAGTTTCCAGGAGTCGCTGTTGCTTCAACTGAAACTGTCAGGATTGAAGTGACGCTGCCATTTGGGGTGGGCGTAACTTCTGTTGGATTTAGAGCGGTATTAACGCCTAAGGGAGCGCTGAGAACTCTCAAACTAACTGTTTCATTGAATCCGTTCAATGAGGTTACCGTGACTATTGAGTTCTTAGAGCTGTTTTGCGGTATTGTTAAGTATTGTGGGAACCCAGTCATGGAAAAGTCAGGCTCTGGAGGCGGAGGCTGAGGCGGTCTGTTTGATGCCCACGCAACGAATATTGTACCATTGTTCAATTGAACAACCGATGGATTCGAATCGTCTCCTGAGGTATATATATCAGTAAGGTTGCCTTTATGAAACCACGTCGACCCATAATCATATGAGAGAGAATAGAAAAGCGAGATATTTTCCAAGGCTTTCTCTGACCAGACGATCAAAATCGTTCCGTCTTCAAGCTGGGTGAGAGATGGAAAGCCATCAAAGAATGGAAAATCTGTTAGTCGATGTGCCTGAGTCGACCATGTAGCCGCCTTCACAGTTGTCACGGTCGTTGTGGCTACAATTAGAATTGGAAAAAGAATTAGAATAGTAGCCATCGATTTGCAATGCATGTTGGGACACCGCGAGTATGAATCGTGTATTTGAGAGAGAACATAAAAAGGGGGAAGGAAATTGGTTTGTTTCTAGTTTTGCTTCTAGCTTCCAGTAACCCACCAAGTGTAGGTTCTGACCTTTTCCGCTTGGATCCATGGAGTTGTATGATATCCGTCTTCGTCAGTCCAGGTGTATCTGTACTCGCCAGTTAATGTAGTGATCCATTTGCCCGTATCATAGCTCTTCAGTGTCCAATAGGCGACTGGAAGTTCAAGGTTTTCTTCGGGTTGAATGACGAAGCTCTCTGGGAACACTGGGTTGAACTTTGAGAATTCCACCTTTACTCTTAAGGAGTCTACTCTCATGGGTCCACCAGTGAGACCTGGATCATAGTTGTATATCAGAACGGATAGGCTGTTGAGTCCTTCTTCCGTTAGAGTCGCTGGGATTCTCTCAGATACTGTTTCGTCGAGCCAACGCACGCTTCCCCAATCCCATGTTTCGGTTCCATATAATGAGCCGAGCCAGACAAACATGGCTGGGTCGATGCTATAGACGTCTATGTCCATACCCTCGTCGGCTCCGTTGGGATACTGGGTATAGCCTTCAAGAATTACATTGCCAATGAGTCGGTCGCCTAGCACGAGGTCCTCAAAGCCGTAAACCGAAGTCATGGCACCGTCGATAGAGCTTTCAGCGTAGTTGCCATCAGGTGGGCCAAACAAGCTTGTTCCAGGATTGATCCAATCCCATTCTAGCCATGGATCATACTCGTTGACGTACAGGTATTCAAAGTCTATTGGACCGAAACCCGAGTATATCTGTCCGCTGTAGATCTGAAGTCTTTGACCGTCTTCTACACGGTACATGTCCCAATGAGTCCTTACTTCCAGTGGCACACTGGCTAGGTTCTTGATTTTTGTTCCGAAGTATTGTATATCGCCAACTGTCTTGGCACGCTTGCCTGTGCTTCCCATGATTAGCTCTGCGGTTGGTCCGTAGTATGCACTATCGGCAGTTTGGTGAAGTAGGGCTGCCCCATTACTGTCGAGTAGATCTACATCAACCAGATTGATCGGCGAATTGCCCGCGCTCACAATTTTGAACTTGATTGTTGCCAATGTTCCATTTCCATTTGCTCCGACATTTGGCTTGAGGAAAGTTGGGAGTCGCGTGTATCCTATGTTAACCGTTCCTGTCAGGACGTCGATTGTCTTGACGAAATGGGTGTTGTAGCCGTCTTGATCCAAGAAGTCACCTTTGATGATTTCAGCGGCTATAATGGTCTTTGCGAAAGGTGCATAGTCCACTTTGAAACCTACAGTCCACAGATCTGTGGCGTTGGCTACGTTTATATCGACGTAGAATTCGTCACTCCAATATGAGTAGTCTGCCGTAATCTCTGCAGAATCACTGGGTACATACAGGAAAGTTACCACGCCGGTCTTGTCGACGATTGTGTAGTCAACATATCTGGTTTGAGGAACACCGTCAACGTAGATGGTTTCGCTTTCGTAATCTAATGGGGGACTAGAGAGACTGAACTCCGCGATGTATGATGTATAATCTGCCGTGACTGTTGCAGTATCGGCTGGCAGATATAGGAAGGTTATCTCACCAGTCCAGAAGTCAATTGCATAATCCGTATCTCTCGTTTGAGGAACGCCGTCAACGTAGATGGTTTCGCTTTCAGGAATCACCGGAGTTTCAGCGAGGCTGAACTCTAGGTTACCGTATTTGTAGTCTGCGGTGATTACCGCGTCCTTGCGAGGAGCATTGTCAAACGTTATTGTGCCAGTCCAGTAATCAATGGTGTACTTGCCGGCATGCGCCACGTGACCAGCGATGTAGACAGTTTCAGTTGACTCACCCACTGGAGTGTTGGCGAGATAAAACACCGTGGTGTCACCGTCCCCAACTCCAAGGGTTTCGTTCACAACTGTAGTCCACATTTCAACTCCGACAGCGTCACCCACAACTGGGTAATGAAACCTCGTGTCTAAGGTCTCAACCATGCTGGGGTCCACGTAGACTACTGCTTCTGTCCCTTGAGCGCTAACAACCGGTAGCGTAGCAGCAACCATCACTGCAATCCAAGAAAGCCATAACAAGTTTTTGATTTTTCCTTTCATTCTATTCACCTCATGTTCTTATGAGCCGTATTCCCTTGGTACACCCCAGTAGAAGCTCAGCAATGTAACGTCTGTTGCGTCAACGATGCCATCTTCGTTAACATCTGCTAGCGGGTTGTATCCTGCCTGACCTAAGCGTTTTCCGAAGCTTAGGCTCATCGCGCTAAGATCAGTGGCATCCATATCACCATCACTGTTAGTGTCGCCGATTTTGTGGAACATTTCCACTACCATTGAACCAACATCCGTCGTGTCAACGAAATAGTTATCATTGCGACTGAAGTCTGCGACTCCTCCTGTCGTGTCATAGCCTCCGAACACGTACGGTCCTGTTCCAAACAGTTGAGTTGGTGTTGACACAGGGCCGGTGTTTGTGGTGTTTAGCCAAACTGTATATCCAAGAATTGTTTGTTGATCTGCGCCGTCCAGCCAACTCCACACTTGGGGTGGAAGCATTGGAGCAATTTCAGCGAAGTCATATAGGTTGAACCTGCTTGTCACGTAGGAGTACACCTCAAAGGCGGTGCTATTGATTACTTGCACATCGGCGATGTTTTCCCATCCTGCTCGGTACCTTGGTATCTGATTGTTTCGCATGAACTCCAAAGCAAATTCGGCGTCGTCGGGTGTGTATAGATTTCCATCTTGCCAGTAGACGTCTGTTCTCAAGTTGAAGGTTACCTTCATGCCGTTTGTGATGTTAACTTGAGAGCCCGCGGTGACATCGTGGAACCTATCTTCACTGTCAAGAGTGATCGTCATGTTGAGAGGTCCCTCTAATTTCCAACCTGAAGCAATCCAAGGTAGGTCTTCATGGGTGTACGGGTTTATTGTTATCAATTCATCAAGAACCATGTCGATGATATTCCACTCGTAAACCGTGCTTGCCCATGTGGGGTTCATTGAATCAGGTTCCAAGTTGAGGCAGAAGATTATCCTGTCATCTCCTGTTCTAGGACGCAGGCCGTCTGGTGTAGTCCATTCCATGTTCATTAGGGTCCATGGAAGGTTTTCCCAGGGGTCTGAGCCGAAGCCAGGTGAGTTTATGATGCCTCCAAGATCTGGGTCGAAGGCGTTGAAGTATATCCTTGAGTACATTTGCATGTATGGAAAAGCCCATGGGTTGGATGCGTTGTACAACCATGCTTGAGCCGCATAGGCGGCTTCCACCTGCTCCCTTTGGTCGAGACCGAACTTCACTATTTCAGTGAGCTCATCAAGTACAGGGTCGTGGATGCCAACGGGGTTGTAGCCATCAGGGATGTCTTGGCTTGAGTGGGTCATGTCATATAGGTGATCGGGGAACCGGTTAAGGCTCCAGAATATCATGTACATGTCGAAGTCGTGATTAGTGAAGACATCGGTGGTGTACGCGTTGAAGTCTCTTGGTTGATGAATTATGTTGTTGAGTCCGCATCTATTCCACTCTTCAACTATTCTAGCACCGTGATCATGGGAGGTAGGTGCAGTTTCAGAGGTTGGCGTCCACAAATACATGGTTGGCAACGGGTTGTCCGATGGATCTGTCCAATAAGCGCTTAGGTCCCCATATCCGCTGCCATGGTAAGTGTAGCCTGCGCCTTTCAAAACCCCGAACACGCTAGGCGTGCCTGGCGGATCGCTGGCATCACCAGGATTGAACGGATACTGTGGGACATCAGGGTTCACCCAGCCACCTTGAGCTGGAGGAACTAGAGATTGAACAGGTGTCACCGTGTATTGATAGATTTGAGCAATTATTTGGTCTTGCGCGTATCCGTGGAAGAGAGCGCGTCTGAAGTTCACATCATTAAGCACAGGTTTCCTCAAGTTGAAACCGACGTGCCCCATGTGAAAACCAGCGGCGTCTGTAACAGTGAAGCCTAGATTAACCAACTGTTCAATGTCTGAGGTCCTTATGAGGTTAGTAAGGATGTCGATATCATGATTCCTCATCGCCAATAGCTGAGCATCAGGTTGTGTGACGAGATACTCACGCCAATTGGCTGCGCTCGGACCAGCTGCACTGACGCTCGTACTGCTCATAGCAACGAAGAGAAGCAATGTATGCAGCGAAATCAATGCTATCTTAAATGTTGTTTTTGATTTCAAGATTCTTTCTTCTCCTTTCTTTTACAGCACTAATAGTTAGCTGAGTCTGGATATTAAAAGGTTTTTTGAAATAATCTTATAGAAAATACTTCTAATGATAATAGATACATTTAAATTAGTTTCAGAAAAGTTTATGTGAAGAAGAAATGTCCAGCCGTATGCGCAGGAAGTGCTACGGTGAGAAAATACCTATTGAAACGTATCATTATAGCGCTGCTGGTCTTATGGGTAGTCGCTACACTAAACTTCGTCATATTTCAGATTTTGTCACCAATAAGTCCAGAAAAGACGATTTTGGATCCTCAATTCACACCCGAGGTAAGAGCGGCGCTAAGAGAACTATACGGCCTTAACGAACCTATACTTACAAGATATTTCTACTATCTCAGAAACATGTTCACATGGGACTTCGGTTTCTCCTTTCAGAGTCTGCGTCCAATATCAGCTGAAATGGGATGGCGGCTAGGTAACACTGTACTGCTTCTCGGTTCGGCATTGATTTTGACAATCGCGGTGGGCATTCCCCTGGGGATACTAGCTGCCTCGAGGAGAGGATCTAAACTGGATGTTGCGGCGATTGGCGCTGGATTGTTCACATGGGGAGTTCCAATTTTCTTCATTGAACTGTTGTTCTTAATCTTCTTTGCATTGGGTCTTCGAGAAGTGTTTGGTTTCCAAGTTTTCCCTTTGTCACACATCTACAGCCCATCTCCTCCAACAAATCCGATTCTTTTCATAGCTGATGTTGCATGGCATCTATCTCTCCCTCTTATAACGTTGACAGTTGCATCGTTTGGTTTCTGGGCGCTATACACTAGAAATATCTTGCTGGAGAGCCTTACACAGGATTTCGTGATGACAGCTCGTGCTAAGGGGCTCAGCGAGAGAACTGTGTTGTATGGACACGCCTTCAGAAGCACGCTTCCTCCCGTTGTTACAATGGTCACGCTAGCTGTCCCGGGAATAGTGACTGGAGCCATGATAACTGAATGGATATTTCAGCTACCCGGAATTGGCCGTTGGTACTTGGATGGGCTGTTGGCTGGGGACTACCCAGTGGTTCAATCCGTGCTTTTTATCTATGCTGTCCTGACGATCGCGGCCAATCTTATTGCCGACCTTTTGTATGGAGTGTTGGATCCGCGTATACGTGTAGGTGAAAGAAGGTAGGGAGGCAAAAGTTGTGTCACCTCTAATCTCCGAAGAAAGAAGGATAATGTGGGCAAAAAGGATTAAGGGTTTCTGGCAAGAATTTAGAAGGAAAAAGATTGGTGTAGTAGGCCTTTTCCTCTTGGCCTTGTTTGTAATAATGGCTGTTTTTGCGCCTTGGCTAACACCGTACCAACCTTTGGGTTCTGAGCGCGTAGCCACAGGGTTTGCGATGCCTCAATGGGTTAAAATCTTTCCTGGACTTCAAGACCTTCCGTCTACGCATAGCATGTCGCTTTATTGGGAGAAAGAGGAAGCGTCTGAATTCATAAAAGCATGGGGACACAATGTTGTAGTACAATTCGAACCGGGAACGACAGAAACCGTGTATGTTGAGCTCGGCGCCAAAATCTCCTATCCGGAAGATTCCCCGCCAGACACGTTCTATATCACCTTCACTTGGGGTGCGGAACAAATCAAAGACATGGAGTACTTACTCAAACTGATCGTGGTTAATCCAAAGGGTGAATCTTACCTCCTATGGCTTCCACAAGGTTGGCAAACGAAAAGTAAGGGTGCGAGTGTTTATATTGACTCACATAATCCTCTCCTGATGGATAGATTAGGCCTCAAACGCGGCGAAGATAATCTAGCGAACATTGTCTTCTCAGAAAAAGGTGAATACAATTTCACTCTGCAGGTGGCGTTCAAGCCGCAGACAGAAAACGCAGAGGCCAAGATTACTTTCCAAGATACCACTCTCGTCACATTGGGAGGAGTACATGGCATTCTGGGTACCGATAACGAAGGAGTAGACATCTGGGCGCAGCTGGTGTATGGAGCTAGAATCTCTTTAACGATAGGATTGCTGGCGGCTATTCTCGAAACGATCATAGGCATCACCGTGGGAGTTTTTGCAGGATACTTAGGCGGTCCTGTCGACGAAATTTTAATGCGAATAGTAGACATACTTCTTTCTTTACCCCTTCTGCCCTTACTGTTGGCTCTTGTAGCTTTGTTCGGAGCGAACGTGATGTACATAGTTCTCTTCGTGGCAATATTTGGCTGGCAAAGCTTATCAAGGATCGTCAGATCTCATGTTCTCTCTCTACGGGAGACCTCTTTTATCGAGTGTGCTCGAGCAGCTGGTGGCAGTAGGTTTTACATAATACTAAAACACATGATACCCAACGTTCTTCCCATTGCCTTTGCATCCATGGTGCTTAGTGTACCATCTGCGATCTTGTTTGAGGCCACGTTGAGTTTCTTGGGGTTTGGCGACCCCAGCGCACCTACTTGGGGAAGAATGCTTTCCTACGCCTTTGGAGCAGGTGGATTCACCCATTTGCCAATAGCTTGGTGGTGGGTATTACCTCCCGGACTAGCAATAACTTTCCTCTGTTTGGCCTTCGTGTTTATGGGGCACGCAGTTGACGAGATTGTAAACCCAAGGTTGAGGAGGCGGCGGTGAATGGAAAGGTTGTTAACTGTCGAGAACCTAAAGATGTACTATGAGACCATGAGAGGATACGTCAAGGCAGTGGACGATGTAAGCTTCACTGTGAATAAGGAGGAGGCTTTAGGACTCGCTGGCGAGTCCGGATGTGGAAAAACGAGTGCCGCATTAGCAATTTTGAGACTATTGCCTTGGAATGGTAAGATAATTGAAGGAAACGTCACATTAGCTGGTGAAAACCTCATAAAAATGAGCGACAAAGAACTTCGACAGAAGATTAGGTGGAAAAGGATTTCTATGGTATTTCAAGGAGCAATGAACGCCCTTCATCCAACTTACACAATTGGGCGTCAAATAGCGGAGCCGATACTTAAACATGAAGACGTTAGCAAGCGTGAAGCAATGGAACGAGCTGGGAAGCTTCTTGAACTTGTGGGGATTGAACCCGAAAAAACTGTTCGGTACCCATATGAACTCAGTGGCGGTATGAAACAGCGTGCCATTATAGCGATGGCTCTAGCCTGTAACCCCGACCTGATTATCGCAGATGAGCCGACTACTGCGTTAGATGTCATTGTGCAGGCTCAAGTGTTGAAGGTCATGGAAGACTTAAAGCGTAAGCTGAAACTTTCCTGGATACTAATATCACATGATCTCTCGATAATCGCTGAAACGTGTACAAAGGTTGCGATTATGTACGCTGGAAAAATTGTGGAATACGGAGACGTAGTGCACATATTCAAAGAACGCTTGCATCCGTACACAGAAAAGTTAGTAACTGCTTTTCCAAGCGTGTTGGGACCCAAGAGAGAGCTTTCTTCTATACACGGCTTCCCGCCGGACCTTCTTGAACCCCCAGCTGGATGCAGGTTTAATCCGAGATGCCCACATGTTATGGAAATTTGCAGAACTGAAGAACCTTTACTTACCGATGTTGGCAAGAAACATCATGTGGCATGCCATCTGCACCACGGTGAAAAATCTTGAAAGAAGATGTAACTATAGAAGTTCGAAACTTGGTGAAGTATTTCCCAGTGAAATTAGGGTTCTTCAAGACGCTAAGATCGAAAGAAATGTTGTATGTTCACGCTGTTGATGACGTGAGCTTCAAAATCAAAACTGGCGAAATATTTGGGCTTGTAGGCGAAAGCGGATGCGGAAAAACTACAACTGGAAGATGTTTGCTTCGACTGATCGAACCTACCCAAGGTGAAGTGATCTTCAAAGGCGTAGACATAATATCCCTCTCCCTAGAACATGACGTAAGAAGACTACGACGGAAAATGCAAGTAATATTTCAGGACCCATATGAATCTCTAAATCCGAGAATGAACGTTCTGGACATAATAGCGGAACCATTGCGAATTCAAAAAGTCACTAAAAGTGAGAGGGAGGTCAATGAGAAAGTAGCCGAAGCCTTGGAGGATTTGGATTTAGTTCCGCCTGATGAGTTTCTGTATAGGGTTCCCCACGAACTTAGCGGTGGCCAGAGACAGAGAATTGCCATAGCCCGAGCCTTTGTGCTCAAACCTGAGTTTCTAGTTGCAGATGAACCTGTATCGATGCTTGACGCGTCCATCAGAAGCGAAGTTCTAAAACTTCTCTTGGATCTGCAACAAAGATTTCACACTTCGATTCTCTATATAACACATGACATAGCTTTAGCTCGGCATTTGTGCGACCGCGTCGCGGTCATGTATTTGGGTAAGATTGTAGAGAAAGGGGTTACGGAGGAACTAATTCAAAAACCGATGCACCCATACACTAAGGCATTAATAGCCGCTGTGCCAGTTCCCGACCCAACAGCAAGGCGGATTAGTGTTGTGATCGGGGGAGAAGTTCCAAGCGCCATTAGCCCACCCCAAGGATGCCGATTCAATACGCGGTGTCCTCACGTCATGGGGATTTGCCGAAAGAAAGAACCGCAACTTACTGAACTCGACCAGCGCAGACATGTAGCATGCCACTTGCATACTAGCTCAAAGGTTTCAAAAACATGAGAAGAATGTATCTTCTTTACTTCTTAATCTTTTGAGGGCTCACTCATGGCTCTAAATGCAAGACGAATCATAATAATAGCTTTCATATTAACTACTGTAGTTTTCAATGTCATCACCGTTTACACTGCAGGAGTTTACTTCCGAGCATATGCTGGAGTGAGGAATTTTAACGTTAGCATCCAGGAGTTCAAGGCCAACATCTTCAATGCATCTTACGCATCAACAGAGACCATTTTGACCATCCGTAATCCTTCACAATGCATGTTTGAGGCATTGTACATCGTAGAACGACTAGAACTCGAAGGTCAATTCATATCAGTTGATGGTATGTATATGTGGACGAAGCCTCTGCAGATACCTCCACAGTCGAACATCACTGTGACACTCGAGCAGAATATTCACTATGATCGCATACAATACGTGCGATCTCGACTAGAGGAATATTGGCTTATGGAGATCCGAATGTTGTTGAATGGGCCTCTCGTCGGAACCTTCATGTACAACTCGTTGTTCACGACTAAGATAACCAATATTTAAATAGAAAGCATCATATGAGCTCAAAGGAATGTTTGGCCAACATGGGGGAGTTCCACGTGAACTCTAACATTAAAAAAAGGAAATACCCTCATAGTACTAGCAGATTCTACCTCAGCGCTCTGACCGCTCTGTTGTCCGTGATTTTGGCACTTCTACTATTGCAGGATTCCATCTTGTCGCTATATTACTTCGTCTCCACGTTGCTTATGACAATAATCACCTTCATATTGAGGACCCGCCTATTCTCCGCTGGAACACCAAAGCACTCAGAAAAGGAATTGTTTGAAACTGAAAAAAGCGATTCAACATTTGGAATGTTGATACTCATGCTTTTTGCGCTACTTGCATTTGTGGTTATTCCAATTCTCCTGGTAAGGGTGTTAGATCCGTATACTTGGTTTATACTCATAATCAGCCTCACGTCAGGAGTTAGCATCGCGGAGGTACTCTTCTATCTCAACATAAAGAGATCTGGTTTAAAAGTAATGAGAAGATTAAAGATGCGCCGTTCGATGTGGGTTCTATTTTTGTTAGGTGCTTCAAGTCTTAACTACGCCAGCGTCTCCTTGCTAGTCATCGTTTGGAGGCTCGATATCTTCTATTATTTGCCTATGGTTTTCATCATCAGTTGCATGATCGGCGCCCTGGTGGTAGACATCACAAAGTCTATTATTTACACATATACCTGTATGATCATAGGTTACATGATAACAATCGCAACATTTTTGCTCCCCTACGTAATATTTGCGGAGAGCGTTGAAAGAATTAACCTAGCCATCATCGCAGTTCTCAATACCATAGTAAAGGTTTTCTTCATTAGTGCAATCGTATACTTCTTAGGCGCGATAGTGGGATGCTTCTTGGGCGAGAAGTCACTGGAACAGACTCAGATATAACACACAGCCACATGACCAAATCGCATTAGTTCAACACTCCTATGATTTTGCGCATCAACTTCAACCGAAAATTGAATAAACCGCTAAGCAATCTGAAGAACAAAACACCAAATGATATGCGTTTGCATGCATGCATGCATTCGATACTGAAAATATCGAAATTCCTCCATGGGGATTATTGATTTTGCGTTGCACCAGTATTCAAATACCGCCCTGTCCTTGTAGAGTAAGGTCTCCAAATATTGAGTTTTTTAGTGAGTTACTCTGTTGTGAAGAACTAGATGGTGGTTGGGGTGCACAACTTGGACAGGATCAATTTGGATACATTTCAACCGTTTAATTGCATCTAAGGTTCCGTTTTTTCCTTCGCCTTGATGGAATCCCTGCTTAGCGATGAGAACCTTCTGGCAGTCTCCTTTGTAATTATCCTTAGACCCATGATTTGCCCTTTTCAGTTTTTGCGGTTGCTTTTTAGAGCTAAATTTGTTGTCGTGGCGCCTATGGGTGTAACATTTGTTAAGGTCCCATTGCTAAACCTTTCTTAAGTATGGCTTCCATAATTTTATGGTGCTTCTTCTCATCGTCAGCTATGTGTTGAAGTAACAGTTCCAAAGCATCGTCGTCGGTCTTTTCTATTGCGTCTTCGACATGACGCAACATGTTCTTTTCAATTCGCATGTGATCTTCCAACGTCTTTTTCGCGAGTATGACATCAGTGTAACTGTGTATTTTTGTGTCCCAAAGTGTTCGTTTAAGCGCATCCAAATGTGTTTTCGAGTCTCTTTCTGTCTTTTTCTGTTTCATCAAATCCAACACTGTCTGTAGAATCTTGGCGTGTTTCTCAGTGTCAAACCGCAATTCAGCCAAAAACAGTTTCGCAGCCAAGTTCACAGTGTCCTTTTCTAATTTCTTGATCTTTCTTGCAGTGTTTTTTTCCAACTTGATTTGAGTTCGAACTAAATTAGCAAAATCTTTTTCAGACTTCATTTTCCATCAGTTCCTTCAACAATATCACATCCTGCGAGTCTGCCTATAAAAATTATGTGTGCGCAAAAAATGCCTTCGTTTGGACGTGCATATTAGTCGTTATGTGGTCGAAGAAAGTTATTACCATGCGGTGATCAACGTGGCAATGACTGCAAGAGCGTTAGTATCTAGAGAGTGAAAGAAAAGTTAGCGCCTAAGAAACTCGATAAGTTTTGGCATCAGTTCTGTTCCATTTTCTAAAACGCCTAGGCTTCCTTTTTTGCATTCTCTCTCAGAAAACCCGCCAACTTCATCGCCCTTAACGTTGCCCCCTGCTATGAGTACAGGGACGGGATCATCACTGTGAGTCTTTAGTTTGCATGGTGTTGAATGATCCGCTGTGACGCAAATGACGTGGTTTTCTAGTTTGATTTTTGGCAGCAGTTTTCCAAAAAAGTGTTTGTCAATAATGGTGATAAGTTTTTTCTTAAGGTCAACTTTGCCATCGTGACCTGGTTCGTCTGGTCCTTTTATGTGTATGTAGAAGCAGTCGAAGAGAGGTAATGCGTCGAATAGTTTCTTCAATCTGAAGGTGCAGTCTTTTTCAAGGTCGTGGGTTGGAGTGGGGAGTTCTATTACATGCATGCCAGCGAGTTTAGATATTCCTACTTCAATAGGCATGTCGGCTAGACAGGCGAAACGAACGTTGTATCTGTCGTTTATGTTGAAGAATTTGGGTAGAATATGTCCTGCGTCCCTAGTGAGTATGAGGTTTGCTCTTAATTTTCCTTCAGGAACACGTTTTTTGTTTACTTCATGACTATCCATAACCTGATGGCTTTTCTGAACGAACTCGTTGACGAGTTCTGCGGAAATCTTTGCTTCTTCAGTGTCTACCATAGGCTCGCTTTTTTTTAAGATCATTTCAACTTGAATTTTTGCCACGCCGATTCCGTCTAGCTTGGAATACGCTGGATCAGTGTTTGTAATTTTGCTTGAAAGAGGCTTTTCCTTGCTACGTATGACTAAAGCTCCTCTATGACTTACGGTGTTTCTAAATTCAAAATCCACGGAGTACGATGCCAATTTCACTTGGTTATTTATGGCTTTGCTTAGCGCTGTCGCCTCTTTTGTAGTTAAGTCTCTGCCTGCTCTTCGGTCAACAATTTTGTTTTCCTGCCCTATTGTTGCGAAGTTACATCTCAAAGCTAAGTCGCCTTCTTCAACGGTTAGACCAGCGCCAACAGCTTCAAGGACGCCTCTTCCCGTGGAATATTTGAAGGGGTCGTATCCTAAAATTGAGATAACTGCCACATCGCTTTCAGGCGCTATCCCCTTTCCTACCGTGTACATGAGTCCTGTTTTTCCATTTTTTGCTAGGAAGTCCATGTTAGGAGTTTCCGCAGCTTCTAGCGGAGTTTTGTTTCCCAGTTCTTCGGTCGGAAGGTCGCCCATACCGTCTATGACTACGTAAATCAGCTTCAACCGTCAATGTCTCCGTCAAGTTTGGTTACGAAATACGTTATTTGCCTAAATAAGGAATGCGCGCGCCTGAACAAAATTTATATGTTTGGGTCGTTGACGACAAGTAGATTATGGTGAGGAAAATGTCGAAAATACTGGTTTTGGGATCTGGCGCTCAGGGGATAGTAACTGTTATGTGGTTGATTAAGGATCCAGAAGTCTCCGAAGTAAGACTCGCTGACATGGATTTGGAAAAAACCAAGAAGTTTACAAACAAATTAAAGAGTGATAAAGTGCGCCCCCAACGTGTTGACGCATGGAAGTCCAAAGAACTACTTGAAGCTACAAAAGGAGTGGACGTAGTAATAAATTCAATAGCGGCGTGGGTTGGCGGTCGTAGTCCTACCTTAGATGTAATGGACGCCGCTTTGAAAAACGGAGCACACTACCTTGATGTAGATACTTCTATAACAGCAGAGAAAGATAAAATGCTTGGACTCAACGACAAGTGGAAGGATGCTGGATTAAGTGCTATATTTGACCTAGGGAAATGTCCGGGAATTTCCCACATACTTGCAAAGTATGCTGCAGATAAGCTTGACCAAGTGGAGGAAATACGTATAAAATCATGTTTAGAGGTAATGAGCGAAAAAGAATTTCTGGTGTTGTGGGCACCGGTACCTGCAGTACTGGGATGGAGGTCAGAAGGTGGATTAGTGTATGAAAACGGCGTATACAAAGAACTTCCACCATTTTCTGGAGCGGAAGACTACCAGTTCCCCAACAACCCTTTGGGTTCTTGTACTGGTTACCTAGTCGATCATGAAGAAGTCCGAATGTTGTCACGTTTCATTAAAGGTGTACAGCACGTGGAATTCAAGTTTTTCTCTCATAGAATGCCAATTTTCAGAACCTTGAGTTTGCTTTTTAGAGAAGACAAAACAATTAATGTCAAGGGTGTTGAAATGGCTTCTACAGATATTTTCAAAGCTTTGGTTCCGCCACCAGGGGAGTTCCCTGAGAAAGTTGAAGCTGGATTAGTGGATGATGCCTACTCTTGTCCTGTAGTGGAGGTTACGGGAGAAAAAGCAGGTGTGAAGACACGCTACACCCTTAGTTGTCCTTTGAGTCTCCATGAAGCTAACAAGATACTGCCCAGTTCGCAACCTCTGTCCATTCAAGTCGGTACGCCTCCTGCGGTCGTAGCTAATATGCTAATCAAGGGAGAAATCAAACTTAGAGGAGTTATGCCTCCTGTGTGTTTGAATCCGGAGCCGTTATTATCTAGATTTGCCGAGATGGGCATAGGGACATATGAAAAAGTGGAAAGGTACATAGCCTAGCCCTATGTCTGTCCATGGGCGGTTCGGTTGCCTCCGCCTAACTCAGGCTATAAGAGTCATTACGTTTGTGGAAAGCGTAGCAGGATCTATCACAAGCATAAATTCTTGATCGATTTTTGTCCACTCTTCGTCTTTCGATAGCCTCGCGTAAAACTTTTCACAGTCTGCCAGATTATCAAACTCTGCCATTTCGACATATGCGCCGGCTGTACCACCGTAAGTTTGTGTGAAGAGTTTCGTTGATTTCAGTTCTCTAGTTTTATCTGGATTCTCTTTTATGTATCTAAGGAATTTCCGCCATATTGGCATGAACTCCTCTTGTTTTTCTGATTTGACGACCCAAGTATTCATTAAGCAAATGGTCATTTTCTCAACTTCCTTTAGTCTTTTATGTTATTTCAAGATATTTTAATAATTTGAGCATCCATGCATGCAACCTGATAGACTAGTTTATTAATATAGAATTTTTCCTATCCTTAATAATTTACGGCACCACTTTTTTAACATTAGAGGTAAACCCGTTCTTACATTAGAAAGGTTAAAGACTACTGTTTTCGTTGAGAATCAAGCACAGTAAATATTTATTCTGGAACCCCAATTGACAACAAGACTTAAATAAATAGGAAGGTGTCGTACTAGGAATAATTGAGTAGGTGAAATTGCATGACCACTGAAGGCAAAGGAAGATTGTTCCGAAGGAAAGATGGGAAATATCTTATCTATATCCCTCTAGCACTCGCAACAGACTCTCAGTTTCCATTCAAAACGGGGACCTCTGTTAAAGTTAAAGTGAGCTTCAAAATTGGAGACGACAAAATCATCATAGAAAAACTTAGATCTTAATTTCCCTTTGAGTTTTTGAAGCAACCAACTGGAAAAGTGGTAAAGGATAACACCATGGAATTCTCTAAATAGGGTTAACCATTAATGGTGGTTATGAGCCTATTATGCAAAAATGTTTTTCCGTTTATTATTGAATCTTGTAATTGGATTAGGGTATGAGATATGAAGCCTACAATCAATTTGTTAACCCGAGACGAACTTTACGAAATTCATCTAGCTACAGTGAACATTCTTGAACGAGTCGGCGTAGGCATCTACGAGGAAAGAGCGCTTAAACTGATGGATGAAGCTGGGGCAAACGTTGATTACGATAAGAAGGTTGTGAAGATACCTCAGTATCTTTTGAAGGAGTTAATTAGTAAAGCTCCCGAAGTTGTTACACTTTTCGCTAGAAATCCCAAGCGCACGGTTAGACTTGAACCTGCAAAAACTTACTTCAACAACTCAAGTTACGGAATAAATGTATATGACTTAGATACTGGAAAACATAGAGATTCAAAAAGCGAAGATGTGATCAATTTCGCGAGACTAGTAGACGCTTTAGAAAACATTCATGTTTATCAGCCTACGGTCACAGCGCATAACATTCCAGAATATATTAGAAGTATCCATGAACTTGCAATATCGCTGGAGAACACTTCGAAACACGTGTCACATGCAGCTTCCGGTGCTGACGCAATCAAACGTTATATTCAGATAGGCGCAGCGGTTGCGGGAGGAGAAGAGGAACTTAGGAAGAAACCATTAATCTCTGCCAGCACATGCCCCATAAGCCCTTTACAACACTCAAAAGAAGACACAGAGACCTTAATCGAATACGCCAAATTTGGCTTACCGTTTTTCATATTAAGCATGGCTATGGGCGGAGGAACAGCGCCACTCACAATTGCAGGCGAATTAGTTGTGATTAACGCCGAAGTTCTCAGTGGAATAGCCTTAGTTCAACTTGTAAACCCGGGGACCCCTGTGCTTTACGGCAGTGTATCATCAACAATGGACATGAAAACAGGCAAAACAGCGTTAGGTGCCCCTGAAAGACCTCTAATCAATTCGGGATGCGCTCAGCTGGCTAGATACTATGGAATCCCATCTTGGATAGGAGCCTGCTCAACAGACGCCAAGGCCTCTGGACCTCAAGCGATGTTTGAGAAGGTTATGACAGCCATCCTTCCTATGTTGGCGGGCGCCAACCTCATATATGGTCCAGCCATACTGGATTCTGGTAAGACCTATGGTTTCGAGCAGTTGGTTCTCGACAACGAGATAATAGGAGCAGCTTACCGCATCCTAGAAGGCGTGGACGTAAACTCAGAGTCCTTAGCCCTTGAAGTCATAGAAAAAGTTGGAATAGGCGGTCACTACTTAGCTCAGAAGCATACGAGCGATCACGTGTTAAGCGATCAGTGGAGACCCACGCTGTTGGATAGGGGAACTAGAGGAGACTGGGTTAAAGCTGGCTGTAAGGATATATGTGCGTTGGCAAGGGAGCAAGCTAAGAAGATTTTGTCATCTCATGAAGTTGAACCGTTAGAAAAGGATGTTAAAGAAAAAATTTGGGAGATACTGAAGAAGGCGGAGAAGGAGCTGAAAGACTAACTTCTAGCGCGTTTCACGCTTGACTGGTGCACCATCGACTTTTCTTTAGGTTGTCTCCATTTACATTTGGCGCATTTTCTTTGGAGGAATGAAGCAATAGCCTGTTCAAAGTAGGCGGATGAACGAACGACATCTGTTAATGTCACTAGACCGCGAAGTCGACCTTTTTTGATTACAGGAAGTTTCTTAATTTTCCGCTTAACCATGAGGCTTACAGTTTCATGAATACCAGTCTCAGGACCCGTGGTTACAAGTGGTTTTGACATAATACTACTAACTCTGGTTTTTTTCGGGTCTCTTAATTCAAGTAAAACCCTTGTTAGAAGGTCTCTTTCGGTAACTATCCCAATAGGCTTACCCTTGTGCACTGTGACTAAACATCCTAGTTCATACTTATCCATTAGTTCCGTTGCCCTTCGAACGGTTGACGTTGCGCCTATCGTTATGACGTTCTTAACCATGACATCCTTAACTCTTAGCGACATGAAATCACCAAATTCTCATTCAGAAACAACTCTTAGGTAGAAACATTCCATTATTTTGGGGCAACAGAAACATTCTTCAGGTAATACGGAATCCTTTGGAACTGTTTTTAGATATCCAAAGTAATGAGGACAATCTTGCGGTCTTGCCTTAGTGCTTGTTGAAGTAGTCGGCACTTCTTCTTTTGAGACCTCTGAGGCTTTAACATGTTCTATTGATAGAGACTTTTCCTTTAGATGTTCCAGTGCTTTGTATTCATGCGAGTTCTCAAGAGGCTTCGGTGTTTCCGCAACTTCTACATTGTCTTCTTTTTCCCTCATTAACTCAATGGCTGGCACTGGCTTTGGTGTTTCAACAGTCACTTTGGGTTCCTCTGGAATCTCCGCTGATTTAATGGATATTCTGGTTTCTTGATTTTTAGCGGGCACCATAGGCTCTTTTGTATGCTTTAGATACTTCTCCCTACCTAACAGATCGTCAATTGTTATCCTTGGCTTTTCTTGGCTTGGCGACGTTTCAACAGCTAACTTAGGTTTTTTTTGAGTTTTAGAAAGTGAGGCTATTAAGATAACTCCACAATGCGGGCAAGCGGAGTGTTCACGTGGAGGCGTTTCTGACAAAACAGTTAATTTCATAGGCTTTTGGAAAATTTTTTTGCATTCTGGATTTGGACAAAGAAAAAAGGATTCAGGGGAAGTTTCTTCTTTCAACCAGCCCCTTTTCTTGAGCACAACGACGTAGATGGTTATGATTATGCTGAGCACGGTTATGGTTATCGCTGTGACAGCCTCGAACGTATAGGGAAACATTTTGTTTCACTTATGCGGTAAAGACTTTCATAATTACTCGATAAGTATCAGCCGCTGTGGCGTTTTGGCCCCAGTTGTAGTTGGTTCCTTGAGTTCCATCACTTGAAGCGTAAAAGGCTTCTGTGCTTCCGCTGAGAGTGTATGATGTAGTTTGTTCAACAGCTGGCGTCATGTTCGCTCCACCTTTTTGCAGCCACCACGTGATGGATACGGCTCCGCTATATCCCCCACTGGTAACGTTAAATCTTGCGTACCATGCGCTGCCGTTTGCAATGCCGCTGAGAGTAGTGGCCCAACCCGTTGAATTGTCTTCACTGTAGTAGATTGTGCCAGTTAATGTAACTACTGTGACATCCCCGCCTGTGTATGTTCCTAGAAGTGTGGCGTAGACCGCGATTATTAGGGCTATGGATATGAGGGCTATCAGCGTGACAACGACGAATTCTCTTTGGGCTTTAGATCTGTTCACTTCGCCTTCACCTCCATAAAGTTTTCCACGTTCTTTGTACTTTTTCTACACTCAAAACTATTATATTAAGTCTTTTGTCTTACGATATATATTTAGAATCCGATTGTAACTTATATACCTTTTCAAGTCTAACTCTGACACTGATTAGAATCCAACTCTGCTTAATACATATTCAAAGTCGTAACCATCAATTCATAACTAATTTTACCGATCAAAGACGCTTTTCTAACGTTAATAGCCGACCAGTATTCAACGCGTTCAAGAATGGGAAAAAAGTTGCGTAAAAAGCTAATTGCGGAGTTAAGCCTCTTCTTTCTTATTTTAATCTATTGCACAACAGCACCTGAGCCGCTTACAATGACTGCTAAAGTTTCAGCACAACCGACAGTTCCTTATAATATCGGAAACTGGACCTACGTGAGTAAGCCAGTTCTTCCTTTAAAGATAAATGCATCTCAAATTCCGATAGGTGCTAACTGGACTTATGTTTACGCCTTAAACGCCAACCACACTTATCACGTGTACTTTTACGGAGAATGGATTAATCCCGATGATCCTAAAACAGACTATGACGTTTTCGTTTACAACCCCAGTGGAGAATTAGAGTCATATCACACTGAAGCAGCAGGCTTACCTGAACATTTAGGAACCACGGTAGATCAGCCCTTTTTCACTCCGAAACAAACAGGCAACTATAGTTTCCTCATGAAAAATGACCCAAGAGAAAGTCAAGACGCAGAAGAAGGTACCTTCATGCTGATTGAAAACATAGAGCCCAACAGATGGTATCAACGTTATCTTATGGGAAAAGTGAACGATCAGCCAGTTGAAAATACGACTTGGGCGTACGAATTTAACACAACAAGCAAACATGTAGAGGTATGGATTGATGTGTCAGACACCCTTGACATGTATGAAGCCAGACTGTATCTTATGGCGAACCCATCAAAAGGCATGGGCGACCTGTTAAACGCTATGCCTTTAGCTTGGGAACCCGGACTATACGGCGACATTTCAGGAGATTATGGCGGGTATAACTTGAATAGCACAGGTTTCAGACACACAGATGCTATGGCAAGCTGCGAGTTTCCAGGAGAAGACATGTTAATCAATTACACTTCTTCCTATGAAGAAAACATCCTTTATCATTTGGTTTTGATAGCTGAAGACGGAGTTGGTAGTCTCAATTTTACGGTTAAAACAGATTTTGAAGCTCCGAGCTTGAGCATCGAAAACCCTATAGAAAAAGCATATTCCAATAATGCAACGACAATAACCGCTTATGTAAACGATGAATTTAGCTTGAAGAGAGTGCTGTTGAATTATACCATAGATGACTGGGCAACATGGACTTCAACCGTTATGTCAGCATCTCAAAACCAAACGTATGTTGGAACAATACCTGGACAACCAGCTGGTGTCACGGTTAAATACAAAATTTTGGCAACTGACATCGCTGATAACCACGCTGAAACGCAAAGTAGTTACGTGGTGAAGACTCCAACCACCATATCCATCATTTTGTCCAACTCCACTATTTATTACGGCGAAAACATCACGGTTACTGGTCTTATCTCTCCAAGCGGAGCAACGGTGACGTTAAACTATACTGTTGATGATGTAGTGGTGTCTAAGGTGGTGTCCACAAACTCCAGTGGTTTCTTTAACGATGTTTACATGCCAAACAAAACTGGGTTCTGGACAGTTTTAGCAAGTTGGAGTGGCAACGATAGTTATTTTGGTGCATCCACTAGTTACAAAAACTTTACTGTAAACCGAACTCCAATGTCAATAATTTGTAACATAAGCAGAGTTCAGTTAATCATCGGAGAAAATGTTACAGTATTCGGCTCGGTTAGCCCTGTCGTGGAAAATATGAGCGTTGGGTTAATATTTACAATGCCAAACGGCTCAACTGTCGAACGGTATGTTTACACGAACTCAAACGGCACCTTTACTGCCAGTTTTCGCCCACATTTCATAGGGGCTTGGCGTGTTCAAGCAAAATTTGATGGTGACGATTTACGAGTTGAGTCTCAAAGTGAATTGGTGTCCTTCCTTGTAACTGACACTTGGATGAACCAAAACATATTGTACATAATCTTGGGTGTGGTCGCCGCCATAATAGCTTTCGTAGCCGTGATTTTCATCCGAAAACGAAGATACGGATAGATTGCTTGACCGAACTGTAAAGTTTATTTGACTTCCTAATTATGTATCTGACTTTGCTATACGCAAGCCTTTTTTTCTTTTACAATGTATAGACTACTCACAAGGTGCACTTAATGAGAATAGGTTTCTTTGTTTGGGAATACCCACCTAAACTTGTGGGCGGACTGGGCACATATGCCGAATACATAACTCGAGAATTCGTTGAACTCGGACACGACGTCACAGTTTTCACACTTAATCCCGGAGACTTACGGACAAGAGAAATAAGGAAAGGCGTAGAAATTCATCGTCCATTAATCGCCAACGCAAGCAACGTGTTCCCAATGTTTGTCATTGATGACCTGAAAAAATGGGGAACAAACATCCGCTTCTTCAACGACATCTTCATCTACAACGTTCTTAGCGCAACAAAACTCATCAATAGCCTAATCAAGAAGGAGGATTACCACTTTGACGTATTATGTGTCCATGACTGGTTGAGCAGTATCGCAGGGATCATAGCTAAAAATGAGACAAATATACCTGTAGTTTTTCACGTTCACAGCGCTGAGTGGGGTCGAAGCGGTGGTCAAGGCTCGGCAGTAGTTTCTCATCTTGAATGGGCAACTGGTGAGGCGGTTGACCGTATAATCACTGTAAGTCATGCGATGAGGGAAGACCTTGTTCGACACGGCTGGCCTGTATCAAAAATCAGCGTAGTCTGGAATGGCGTGGATCCTGAGCGATATGATCCTAAGAGATGCAAGGAAGAAGACGTCAAGAAGATTCGACGCAAACATGGCATTGAAGATGATGAATGTATGCTCTTCTTCTTGGGGCGACTAACATGGGTGAAAGGTGTTAGAAACCTAATTCAGGCTATACCAATGATATTGGAAGAGTATCCTAAAACAAAATTGGTGATTTTGGGTAAAGGGGAAGAGCAAAGTGACGTCGTTGAAACGGCCAAAAGACTTGGAATAGAGGATAAAGTTGTATGCCATTTCGAATTCGTCCCAGAAGAAGAAAGAATTCTGCATTATGCCGCTTCTGACATCTGCATTTTTCCATCTACATACGAGCCTTTTGGCATCGTAAGCCTAGAAGCTATGTCTATGGCGAAACCAATCGTAGTTGGAGCTCATGGAGTAGTTGGCTTCAAAGAACAGGTTATATGTCATGGTCCAGATCAGAATGGAATCCATGTGAATGGTGGAGATGCAGCGGATATTGCTTGGGGAGTAAAGGCGGTTTTGAAAGACCCTGAACAAGCGAAAAAGTGGGGAGAAAATGGGCGCAAAAGGGTTTTGCAGTATTTCACTTGGACAAAAGCCGCTGAACAGACTCTTCAGATATACCAAGCCCTCAAATCATAATTAAACAACAAGCAGTTGACTATCGGTTCTTCTACCGATTTTTATTTTGTATAATTTAGATTTTTTATGATATCCATTTGCGCGTGTAAGACTTCCTTCTTTTTCACAGTAATTCAATTATGAACATGGAGGGAAAACAAGCGAGACGGCCGAAGCTTAGTCCATAGTTTGTCATGGATATGTTTTGCCGTAGTTTGCAGCGAAAACACCGAAGTCAAACCAGTCAACATCGCCGTCCCAGTCAAAGTCACACTGATCGTCATAGTTGGAACCGCCAACACTGCTTCCATAAGCCTGAGCGAAATCGCCGAAGTCAAACCAGTCCACGTCTCCGTCGCCGTTCAAGTCGCCAGCATGTGTCACGAAAACTGCGCTGTAGATGTGGGTATTGTCTAAAACGTCGAGTTCGCTTGGAACTAGTGTGGCGTAGGCGCTTATGATGTAGTTGCCCTTGGCAAAGTCTGTAGTGTTCCATATGAAAGTGATGGTTGTGAAGTCTCCACTTGTTAAGGTGATGTTGGTAAGTGTGTCGATGATAGTTGTGTTGGCGTAGGTAGTTATGTTGAAGTTTTCAGAATAGGCTCCCTGATTTGTTACTGTCACGTTTATGCTCAAGGTGAGTCCTTGTCCCACAAATGTTTTGGAGGGAGCAACGCCTGTAACAGACATGTCGTGGACTTCGCCTCCAACGTGTGTCATTACCACAGGTTCAGCTCCATTGTTATGGAGCCAGAGGTCCCAGATGGCATTGCCCCAGCCTTTCAAGTTGGCGAAGAAGGGGTCAGTTTGGATAATGTAGGCTTCAAGGGGCAGGGTATTACCATCTCCGTTTATCTCATCTCTAAGAAACTCGATGTACTCTTTGGAAGTGGTTTGATAGTAGAGGGTTGCATTCCAAGAAGCAGTGCCAGCAGGTTTTGCTATCGTTACATCATCATAGCCACCTGCATATTCTTCAGGAGTAAAGTAGTCTGGTGCGTCCTCACCTTCCCACCTTGGCTGGACAAGTCTTGTGTACATCTCAGTTGTGTCAAAACCTTTTGGTGGAATCCTGTTGTCTTTGTAGCGGTCTGTGGCAAGGGCAAAATGGAAGGTCTTATTCTCCCCTGTGAGTTCGACACTTGCCATCTCAGCCTCCCACACTAGCCTTTCATGTGTCTTATTGAGGTCACCACCTGACACGTAGACCTCATTGCCGTTAGCATCCGTTGTTGTTACAAGAGGCTCATATGGGTTGATCTCTCCTATCAGGCGGTCAGCTTCATCGAAGAACTGCACACTGAGGAACATTCTCCTGCCCTCAGGGAAACCTGAGATGAGCTTGTGCCCTCCATTGTTTGTGACCCTTATTGTAACGTTAGTAGGGTTTTCATCTACAACACTGAGGTTGGCAGCCATTTGCAGTTGCTGGATTGCTCTGTCTGCACCATCTAAGAGAGCTTGTCCATATCCTTGAATTCCAGAAACATCTATCTGGGCGCCCTCGTACATCAGACCTGAGAGAATAGCATAGTTATATGCGTCATATACAGGTCCGGCTGAATCAGTTGACGCTAGAATTCTTAGAATCCATTGGTTGCCACCAGTCAAATCGTGTAGTGGGAGGTCAGTTCTAATTGGTGTACCAGCCTTGTTACATCCCGCTCCTGTTACATCTCTCATGTGGCAGTCTTGACACTTTTCTGCCCAAGGTATAAGTGGGATGTTAGTTGCAGTTCCACCTCTTCCATATTCGCTCAGGAGAAATTCGCTGGCAGTTCTTTCTACGTGGAAATAAGTTGCTGCTGCCTGTGTCTCGGGAACATCTTCACCAAGAAGCACGCTAGCAAGAATTGGATTTGAGACATCGTGGCATGTTACGCAGAACATCTTGCTCTTGTGATAACGAGAATAGTATATCTGATGCTTCGCATTGGCATCCCAGAATGGCCCCCGTTTAGCATTACCTGGGTCCACAAAGTACTGCCCTGCAGCATTTTCCACGTAATATGGAAGACTGCCATCGCCATAGTAGGTGGGAAGATTTGTGGCGGTGTTGAGAAACAGGGTTCCATTAAAGAGTGTAAGGGTTCTCAACACTTCTATATCCCTTAGGTAAGTTTCTTCTGCCATTGATTGGGCGACTGACTGTGTTTGGCTGTATATCACCACCGAAGTTACAGTCGGGATCACAAGAAGTGTTATGCTCAACATTGTCCAGGTTCTTTTAGAGTTTATTTTTGATTTGCTGGCTACTATAATCAAGGGAATGAAAAGGAGCCAGGGATATGCGTAAATGGGAATTTCCAGTGAGTTGACTTTGGCTGAACTTGTGGTGGACGAAGCTGTCTCTGGGGGGACATCTGTTTGATTTAACTGGGTAAACGGATCTATCATCTTGTGGCAGAAATCGCACTGAACGCCATCAAAATCTGTTGTTCTAAGGGCTGCGGTATTGGTGGGATCACTTCTGCCTTCAAGCCACCCTGTTGGAGAATGACAACGTATACAGATGTCTCCTGCATTGGGGTTACCAACAGCCCATATGGAATCCTGATCTGCCACTGTTAGACAGGCTAGCCACAATGGGTCTCTTGCAGCCTGAGCCATCATAGAGCCCCTCCAATTGTAAGCTGGCTCCACAGTGATATTGTAACCTCCATGGCAGTTGTCACATTTATCTGGTGTCTCAAAAATGCCTACTTCGCCTGGTTGTGATCCTGGCATGAACACATTACGGTCGTCTTTAACAGGTGTCGGTGTCCACGAATAGATGGAGAAAACTGTCATGAGAAAAACCAATGTTAAAACTAGTAATATTCCTAACATACGTTTCATTATTGTTACCCATCCTCCTTTCTCGCATATCGATTAGTAACATCTTATATATGATTTTTTTTGATTACTATAAGGAAAATTACGTATTCTATAACTCTTCTATGGTTGACACTCTTCAATTACCATTCAAAAGAATGTTGAAAAAATAACGAGTCTATCTATCAGCGTCTTGCCTTCGGTTTCGGCTTAACTGCCATCTTCTCCTCTTCTCCACTATCCTCCTCCTCCCCAACCCGCCTTCCAGAACCATGTCTATTCATTTCACTAGAAAAAAGCAGGTTAGGCGGAGGATAAGGCGTATCAAGAACCGTCGCCAAAAGAAAAGTCGTCGTAAAAACACGTTGATAAACTCTGTGGAGAAGTAAAGGTATCTTTGTTTTCGGATCAACTTCCAACAATTTTTCTATTGCAGTATTACTGCCAGAAAGAGTTGCCGCTCCCTCGACCTCAAACTTAACCACACTAGGTTTCGTGCCCACAGTTAAAACAAAACTAACAACCAGTCTCCCACTTTTCCGCTCCTTCTCTTCCAACTTGGCATTAACATCAAAACTAAACGTAGCCGACTCTTCCTTTCCCCCAAACTTAACGCCACGCAAACCTAGGACATCGACTTCAATTGAAACTCCAGATGCGCTACTTTCTGCTGAAATGACTGATTCCCCGCTTCACTTAAACTGTTAACAGATGAACCTAACCTTTTTTTCTCAACCTCACCACTAAATCTCAAACCTTAACGATTTTTTCGCTTTGTGTGTAAGAACATGCTACACACATTTTCTACATGCGTGCACATACACGTTAACCAATGATGGCAAAGAAAATACTCAGAAGTTCTCTATAATCTTCACTAGCTATACTAGTACCCTTATACACAAAGTCTCTCAAGCTTCTCAAAAATCTGTTCTTCAGTTAGCTTCTTGCTAAAGACCAACGGCACCTCTACCAGCATCTAGAAATAGATGCGAAAATTTCTTTGCCAAATCCCTCATGTCTTTGACATTGCAATTTACTCTGAAAAAATTCTCCATCCTATTGGTCTTAACTCCCACCCCAATGACAACCATACCAACTTTTTCGAGAAACTCAAGAGTTTCCCCCAGAGCCACTGTTACATTCGAATAGCCGTAGGGCCGTCCATCGGAGAGAATAGTCAACAGCCTAAGGTTTTCGGCTCTTCTCTTTAGAATTTCTCCCGCAAGGCGGAGAGCATCCGGCATGTAGGTGAGGCCTTCAAACCTTAGTCCCCCAATTCGTGCTTTTATTTTAGGGCCATATCTTTCTGTTGTATCCTTCAAAATGAGAAACCGATCGTTAAATGCGTAAATTCCCCAAGACGTTGGATCTATCAACAGTTCTTTTGCAGTGTCAGCAAGACATATACACAAATTTCGAACATCATCGCCAATGTAGCCCATACTTTTACTGGCGTCAAGGAGGATGACCCAAGCATGGCTTTTGCTTATATTTTCGTCTCGCATGAAAACATCCATTCTCGGACTCTTACTAGCCATGACTTGTATAACTTCTTGAATGTCTAGAACACCAAACATTTTTCTAGGGTCCTCATCCAAAGCATCAAACGCCACCATGAGACTATCTATGAGTCTCCTTGTTGAGCTTTTAGTCGTTGTCTTCGCTCTAAGGTATTGCGTGTAGTCTTCAGTTGGAAAGCCGATTGATTTGAACTTGGTTAGGGATATAAGTTCTTCATATCTGTCAAGAATCTTTTCGTGTTTGGCTTTTTCGCGAGACCAAGAATCATAGACTTGAAGAGCCTCTGCCTCAACTGCCCTTTTCCGCATAGTCTGTTGTGACTCATCTCCTGAAGCTTCTCCTCCTAGAGTTGTCAAACATTTGTCAAAGATGTCGCCGACTCCATCGTCAGGTTGCACTTGGTATTGAGGAAAAAGAGTACAGTGTTCCAATTGTTCTGTATGAGGCAGTGATGGGATTTCCAGTACAGGTTCATAATGTTCAAGGGCATGATAAATTTTATCCGCGACTTTTAACTCCATATTGTCTAAATTTGCCTGCTCACCAGCGAAGGATTCTAATGCTTTTTCTTTTAGTTGTCTAAGCTCTTTCACTACTTGACTGACCGTTTTCTGTTCTTCCGTTCTTATCTTTCCCTTAGCTACTCCTAAATTAGCTTGCAACAACGATGCAGCCATGATTCGAGTGGCTGAATTCCAGATTCTTCCAAGAGGCTTCATTCTTTTAAAAGCAAGAGAGTTGGCGAAAGCTATGTCCACAAGCTTGTCAGGATGCCGTGCTAAGATATAGGCGTTAGCCTTAACATCTTCAACTAATGACTCCGCAAACTTTGCAACACGATTATCTTTCTGCTTCTCCCACTTAGAATACATTTCAAAATTTGAAGTGACAATGTGTGCGCTAAGGTGGAAGACAGAAGCCTTTAGTAACCGGGCAACTTGCAGTTTTCCCTTAGACTCCGCTGGAAATTGATACCCCAAGAACGAAATTGCTTCCTCCCCTTCATCACCATGTAAAACGGGTTCTGGCAAAGCTATCACAAAGCCAACTTTGTCACGTGAAAGAATTGGCTGCGTAAGTTTTGGGTCAATGCGCAACTTTGTTTCGAACTGGTCTTTTTTGAATAATAAAGACCAAGCATATTCAAGGTAGCCCAATGGAACCACCGTTTTCTATTGAAGTTGTAGCCAGTGACCAGCTAACCGCTCTTGAAAACGCTTTCAATAATTCTCCTCACATCACCCTGCACTTCTGGGCTATCACTGGTCAAAGCAACTATTGTTTCCTCAGCAGCTGCTAAAGGGGCAAGTCCATCGTTAATAAGAACTGCCCAGTGCATTAAATCTCCAAGTGAAGGTCCATAAGGTAAGTCCCCTGCCTTATACTGCCTCCGCATCTCTGCTCCAACCCTAAGAACTTTAAAAGCCGTGTCTTCATCCACACCTTTTCTAACTATCAGCTGCGCTTCTTCGGGAAGAATCCTGTCTCCAACACTTGGATAGTCAAAATTTACCCATACGCTCATTCGTCTTCTGAAAGCTGCGTTCATGGGTTTGGTTCCCGCAAACTCTGCTGAAAAGGGGTTCATAGCAATTATTACGTATCCAAACTTATGGCGCTTGACGATTTCGCCATCCTTCTCCGTAATCACCATGTGGCCCCTCGTGTCAAGTACTGGATTCAGTCTAGTGGCAACATCCTGCTTCATCATGTTTGCTTCATCCAAGTACATTAAACCTCCATTTCTAAGCCAAGAAACCAATGGTCCATCGATCCAGTTTTCTTTTCCAAGTCCAATGTACCGTCCTATAAGGTCATAAGACGATGTTTGAAGACCACAGTTAACCTCATACATAGGCAATCCCGTAAGTTCAGCAACGAGATAAGCGATATGCGTCTTTCCTGTTCCAGATGGTCCAATTAATGCGCATTGTTTAAAATAGTAAAGAGCTCTTATTATCTGCTTAACGTAGTCATGATCGCCTTGAATGTATGGTGGAGTGTTAGCTGGAATTAAACCTCTAACCTTATCTGGGAATTCATAATTTCGATGGAGATTATATTTTTCAAGGTCGACGTTGTATAAGCCTTCGAGAGGCGATTTTGCCGCAGATTGTTTCCTTGTTAATCGAATACTGATTCTAGCGCCGTTTCGTCTAATGTGGGTCACTTCGTCGTCTGTCGTGGTTGTCCCTCGGGTTTGGAGCGACAAAATTTCAGCCTCAACATTAGATATAGGTTGGAAACCATATAAATATTATGTCGTATGACTTACGACTATGAATTATTTCCCTCACTAAACATAATACACACGAACAATAGACGAAACCCTAAAGCCCATACGCATCAAAAATGTGCGAAGTATCCTGCTACATACAAATCTTTTAGCTAATTCTTGCTTTCACCTTCAAAGGGGGTGCTCATGAGCCAAGAGCCCAAAGAGGCAAAAAAGAAACGTCTAGAAGACACTCTCAAATCTCTGGAGGACATACGTGAAGAAATAGGGCAAATGTCTGAACTTACATCAGAAGAAAGCATGCTTGCTACAGAATTCCTTAAAACGCTTATTAGGGTTATGCAATTTGTTCCACAAAAGCTACCTGTTTCCACCTCAGTGTTGCCAGAAGAATGGGGAAAGGTGAACCAAGCAAGCCTAGACCTCACTGGCCAGCTTCTTGTCCTTTATCCAGATAAAAAAATGGAGTCAATAAACTTGACAGAGCAGAGATATCGTGGACTCCTTATCAAAATAGCTTACGATGTCGTGCCAACTTTGAAGAGACTCATTACTTCCCATCGACAAAAGATTGAAGCTCGTTTCAAATTAATGTCGTCAGTTACAAAGGAACTTCAGAGAACAGTGAAAACACTTTCACTGGAAGATTCTGAATAATCAACTGGCTGAACCACTATTTTTGCGCGTGCATTTGGTAAAGTCTTTATATACTATACTTTAACGCTGTTATCACATAAGTTTCAAGAAGTTTTGACCGTAGAAAACTCAGCTATAAACTCGAATTTTTCCGCCATCTCTTTTTCTCCTTTTTTACGTAGAACAAGCTTTTCAGGAATCTCATCACGTACATATGTTACGTAAAGTATGTCTTTTCCCAGACCAAATTTTTTCAAATCTTCAATCGTGTCTCTAAATTTTTCAAGTTTCATGACCTTTCTGTTCATTTCCTCAATGACTTCAAAAAGCATTTCAGCCTCCCCTTGTTTGTCTGCGCTAAGCATAATGTCTTTAAACGTGGTCCAACTCGAGCCTTTCTTTTTGCTTTTAGTTTTTTCTTTCTTGGATGATTTTTGTAGAGCAGATATTTCTTTGAACCATTCCTGGTCGCCGTGGGTTGCTTCCAACTCTCTGAGAAAGAATCCTAACCTTTTACTATACTCTTCCACTGCAGTCTTGTAAGAATTGATTTCATCCTCAACGCTTTCACTTAACTCTTTAAGGGAATAGAAATTACGTATTTCTGTAACTAGGTTGCCCAACATTTTTCACGGTCCAACTTTGGTTTGTTTATTTTGGTGGGCTGTTTTCCTTCATATGTCATTCTGAACTCCCTCCAGCATTTTCTTTTGAAGTTTCAAATGCTCTGTTAATGCTTTCTAATCCGCGGTACATCCTTTCAAAAAAGTTGATCCTCATGCTAATTGTCTTTCTGTACGATCTCATTGACCTTCCAAGTTCAGGAATAATAATCAAAAATACTGCTAAAACAATCTCTGGGGAATACTCCTCCAAAGGTCTAGAACTTACTTTAGTTTTCTCATAAAAAAAAACTAGGTTTCCAGTTTCGTTTAGTATAATCTTGTCAGTTTTCTTGAATATTGGAATGGCTTCGGGTGGTATGACAAAAGATAGCCCCAATCGTTTGAGAACTGGTTGTATAAGCCTGCAGAGTTCTTTAGCCAATTTTTTATCTTCTATCAGAAACTCGCTTAATTGCAGAACTTCTTCATTTATTATTCTTAAAGAGTCCGAGAATTTTTGTTCGATTTCGTCTCTTATTCTTTCTATCTCTTCTTCATCAAACATTTCCAAATCTTGACGCTGAAAAAGAAGGTAGGACAAATTAACTTCATCCGTTCTGTCATCTGAAAAATCGCTTGATTTCGCCTTTTTTCGGACTATCTTTTTACTCAAAACGCTTATTTCTCCAATCGGACTGAATATTGAATCTTGATTTCAGTTATTTAGCAAATCTCTACCGAATAAGAAAATTTGTATGTAATATTCTGCTACACACTCATGGGGTTTGTACATAGAGATATTACTGTACGAGAATGGGTTCTGTAAAATGAAGATGAGGCTTGTAGAAAGCTGACGAGACGGTTGAAGTGAAGTGATTTGATTAGTATAACACAAACTTGCACGTATGTTTTTCGCCATACACCGCTGGAACATTGAAACAGTGTCAAATAAAAAGGGAAAACTCATTCGCTCTCTTTGTCTTCGTCTTTTGGCTCTGGTTCATTCTTTGGGGGTGCTTCTCGCTTCTGGTTCGGTTTCTTGTTGGGGAAAGCAGGTACTGTGTACGCATCAACGACGCCTGGAATCTGATTTAACTTTTTATGTATGAAGTCTAAGGCTTGATTCGAGTTGTCGGCGTCAAACCACATGGCTACGTCCCAAGTTCCGAAAACGTTCATGACATACTGCAGGTCTACTCCGGGGCTAGGCTTTTGGGGAAGACCTCTTAGATTGCTTATTGTATCGATTACTTTCGTTGGACTCAGTTTCAGTAGAACCAAATATTGTGTCACACCAATACACCTCCGATTCTGTTTCCGATTCTTACTAGTGTTAAAGCTTCTAGCATTGAAAATCATTTAACTCTTGTGAACTGCAAATAATGATTAATAAAGTACATTTACGTTTCATTCAAAAACTAAAACCAGTCAGTAAATCAACAATAACTTATGCTAAATAGACTCCTGCAGCAACAACCAAATAGAGACCAAAACCCATTGCTTGACGCATCATGTCTGAAGCAGGCCAAAACCAACTCGTAGCACCACTAAAATGATATCCAGCCAAAAACCATGCAAGACTTACCTCAACTGGAAGGTTCACTATTTTTGACAGTTGCTGAGGCAAACTTATGAAATGCGAATTAAAACATAAGATCAGGTAGATTGGAAGATTAATCAAAAAGTCAAATATTGTTAGTCCCAGTGGAACGCCGTAGTTTTCCATGAACATCCGTACATATGGATTAGCTTCGTTCGCTGGTGTTGTGCAAAATATGAGGGTTGCAAAGTAATCGAATAAAATGAAAGTGAACAGCAAACAAGTTCTTTTCAACCAAATATTATTTTTTGGAATTAAATATTTTCCAAAAAATTGAACGTTGCTCCACTTGTTCTCCATCTTAATTCTCTTCTACTCCCTTTTGTTTGCACTTTTTCTTCATAAAATATATGGAATTTCAGCAAATTAAACCTATTTCATTGTTTTATGTAAATAGCCATCATCCATTAAATCGATTTCGCTTTAACGTTGCAATCCATTTTTGCTATGTTCTTTTTTTCGAAATAAGGTTTAATTTATCTAAAGTCTTGTTTCATCATAGAAGACCATGTCACCACCTGAAAACACCAGCGAAGCTAGTGCAAAAGCAACATTAGATTATTTCAGCGAGGAAGAAGAAATCATCCGCGGCAAGAAATGGAACTGGAAGACATTCAAATCTACAAAAGATTATCCAGTTTCCACCAACCTACTCGAGTGGGTTATCGGACAAGAACGAGCGTTAAATGAATGTTATCTCTGCCTTAAAGAATGGGTTCATAAGCTCAAGTATCTTGAAAAGGAGGAATGGTGTGACACTTGGAAAAACCCGAAGAAGGAGAAGCCGGAAGTAACAAAAATGATTTCTCCTGGACCATACCTTCTGTTGCTTGGAGACCCTGGGACAGGCAAATCCTTGATTGGGAGGGCGCTTGCAGCCCATCTAACTGAACTGTACAAACTACACAAGATTCAACTTCAAGATGTTGTCTGTTGGTCAAACAAGTTGATTCCAAGTGAACCTAAAATTTCATGTCATCCTGCTGGTGATGGAAAAAAGATTATTTTGAAAGAGAAATTGAAGGAAGCCAAGAAACTATTTCTTCAAAGAGCTGGAATCAAATTTCTAACTTACCTAATGATAGCGGTAGCCGCAATTTTCCTGTTTGCGGGTTTCTACTACTTGTGGCAACAGAAACTTATCTGGGACGCGAACGCAACAATTGATACTCCCTTCTACTACGGCCCAGTACAAGCAAGATACAATGGTGATTTTCTGAAATTCATATTGGATGCTTTCGTTAATATCGGAAGCACAACATTCCTTCCAGCTGGAATGATGCTGATGTTGCTGTTGCTCGTAGTCATTATTGGACGCTTTGGAATTTTAGGTGGTTCTAAGGGAATAAGTGGAGCTAAAGCAACTAATGTGCCAAAGCTTATAGTTGACAATTCAAGAAAGGTTGCTCCGTTCATAGATGCTACTGGTCATGGGTCTGCTCAGTTGTTTGGAAGCATTGCTTGGGATCCATTGCAGACTGGTGGTCTAGGAACGCCAGAGCACCAAAGAGTGACCACAGGAGATGTTCACAGGGCTCATCTTGGCATTATTTACATCGACGAAATTAAGAACTTGAAGCCAAATGAGGCAGTTACGTTGCTGACTGTCCTAGAAGACGGTCAATTGCCCATAACGTTAAGAAGCAGGTGGAGTGACGCTGGTGGAACCGCGGCAATGGCTGTAGCAACCGAACCTGTCCCATGCATGTGTTTTTTGGTCGGCGCTGGAAACTTCGACAGCATAGGACAAATTCACCCTGCACTTATGGACAGAATTTATGGCTATGGCAAAGTTGTCCGAATGAACAATGATATGCCTAACACTGTTGAAAACCGTCGCAAATATGTTCAGTTTATTGCCCAAGAAGTTTCTCGGTTCCACTTAATTCCTTTCAGCAGAGAAGCCTGCGAAGAAATCATTGATGAAGGACGTAGGCGAAGCAACAAAAAAGACGCATTAAGCACAAAGTTTCGACCAATGATAGCCACAGTGAAAACTGCTGCTACCTTAGCAATGGACGAGAACTCGCAAGTGGTCAAAAGAAAGCATGTTAAAGAAGCAATAGATAAACATTGTAAAACCATTCAAAAGCAAATTCTTGAACATCAAATGAACGAAAGGGGAAAACTGCTTGAAATAAGGCCTGAAGGAGCGAAGCTCGGCCAAATTTATGGAATCGCTGTTGTCGCCGATCCCTACAGTGGAGAAATGACTGGTAACGTCTTAACTGTTAAAGGCTTATTGGAAAAACGCAGTAAACAACAAAAGAATCCTTTAGGAGAATACTACAAAGTCACTGGAATAGCAAAAGGAGAAAAAGAAAAATTCATTACAGACAGTGTTGCAAAAGTCAGAAGTGTCATGTTACAGAGGTATGGCGTTGACATTGCCTATGACTATTTCTCGCACATAGATTTCGCTCAAGCCTATGGCGTTGATGGACCCAGCGCTGGAGTTACAATGACTATTCTTCTTTGCTCATTAATAGAAGGAAAGCCTATTCGACAAGACGTTGCCGTAACCGGAGAAATCAACATTGGCGTGGATAATGTGATACAGGTAACGGCAGTTGGTGGGCTCCACGAGAAGATTAAGGCGGCAGAAACGTGGGGGTTCAAGAAAGTGATTATTCCAGCTAAGAATTATAAGCATTCAATAGATCCCGCAGACTATAATGTGGAAGTTATTGGCGGCGAAACATTGGATGATTATCTGAAAGAATGTTTGGTTAGCTCCTGATTAAAATTCAAAACTCTTTTGAGCAGAGTTCTGGTAAGGCAGATCACTTATTTCTAATACATATTTTGGCTTCAGAAGTATAAAATATAAGATTAAAACAATGAGCATCCAAATCTGGGGTCGATTCGAATTCAGAAACTGAGGCTGATATCCGGTGGAAACAACAACCGAAAAACCTGAACGACTAGTTAACTTGTACGAGGATAATGCACGGGTATGGAAACTTCTTAGGAAGGATAAGGAGCCCCTTAAGTCGCTTCAGGTCATTGAGGATATGCTTCTTGGTTTTGGGCTTTCAAACAATGAGATACGGGTTTACATTCATCTTGCAAGGACTGGAGTGCGTAAAGCGCGTGAAATTTCGGATGCTCTTTCTCTTCATAGAACTGAAACTTATAGAATCTTGCGTGATTTGGAAAAGAGAGGGCTTGTATCTTCCATTTTAGAAAAACCTTTGAAATTTATGGCTACGCCATTTGAAGAAACAATTGATATTCTCATAAAAGCGAAAAAACAAACGATAAAACTTCTTGAAAGACAGAAAGAAAATCTCGTCAACATTTGGTTTTCTATTCCTCAACAAAAGACGGAGCCTCAAAGTAAGGAGGTTTTTCAGATACTGGAAGGGGAAGAACAGATCAATTTGAAAGCTGATGAACTTCTTGAGAATTCCAAAAAAGAAATTTACTTGCTTGCACCTGATTTAGACCTCTTACGCCTTTATCATTCAGGCTTCACAGATAAACTGGAAAAATTCTCGGGGAAACGCTTTCAAGTTCAACTGTTAACCAATTATTCGGCAAAAAGTCGCTTTATTGTTGATAAAATGAAATTAACTGATGTAAAGTACTTGTCCTCGAATGTTAAGGAGCTTCCAAGCTTCATAATATCTGATCAAGGGCAAATTCTGTTTTCAATAAAAAATGATAACGATTTACAGGATGTTGGAGTGAGAAGAAAAAAGGGAAGAATATCTTCTCTATGGACAAATTACGAAGCCTTTGTCAAAGCTCTAAAAATGCTTTTCTTTGAGTTGTGGAACACTGGAACATCATCTTCGCTTAGTACTGGTTTATCTGGAAAACAGTGATGGAGAAGCCAACTGTTTACTTTTGCAACGCTCTGAATGTGTAGCATCAAGATACACACAAACGGTTTATCCTTACCATAAAGTAAACTTTTGTGGTGAAAACAAAAATGAAGGGATTTCTAAAGAGTAAAAGAGGATTAAGCAC
>CAYFTS010000057.1:0-16287 GCA_964346135.1 uncultured Candidatus Bathyarchaeia archaeon
AAAATAGTGATTAAAATGACGGAGATATCCTTCAACGAATTTATGAAACTCGACATGAGAGTAGGAAAGGTTGTTGAAGCCGAACCCATAGCTGGCTCCAGAAACCTAATCCGCATGATAGTGGACTTTGGAACTGAAAAAAGACAGAGTGTTGCAGGACTGCTACAATGGTATAAACCGGAAGAACTGATAGGCAACACGTACGCGTTCCTTTTGAACTTGCAAAGAAAGAAGTTTATGGGTGTAGAGTCACAATGCATGGTTTTTGCGGCGGAAGACAACAAAGGCAACGTAATTTTGATTAAACCAGAAAAAGACGTGGAAATAGGAAGCAAAATCCACTAGAACTCCCGAAACTAACAGGAACACCCTAACCAACAATGTTTCCAAGAATAGCCTTAGCTCTCCCCTCACTTCCAGCAAGATACTTGATCATGCTTTCATCCACATCAAGCCATCTAGCTATTCCCGCCGCCATTTCCGCGTTAGCCTCAAAAATCACCCGTAGGTAAGGCAGAACATCCTTCACCGCTCGAGTGGAGGAAACATGCATCTTTCTCTTTATCTTCATGCCAATCAGCGATCGCATGTCTCTCTCCCGTTTAGTTCTACCTAACCATCGTAGGCGTTCTGGAAACTTGAAAGGAATCCATCCAGAAGATTTTGTTCTCTGCTTAGACATGGCTACGCCAGCCGTCATAAAATCAAAAACGTAGCGAAGCAATCTCCAATTCTGCGTTGCTCTGATTCGCCCTCGATACACGTCAGCTGTTGCAAGCGCGTCCATAGCCATAGCTAAGTCCCGGGCATCAGTCAATTGATGCGGCACGTTCTCGTAAATCCACTGAAATAGCATGTCTGGATCTACATCTGCCGCGTCAATTGCGCTTTTTGCCTCTACACAATCTCTTGCGCGAAAGATTGTGTTCAAAACTTTGAAGATGACGTCTTTTCGATCTCTCTCAGCCAGCCAAGCCACATCCTCGAATGTAAGCTGTCTCCGACCTTGCGCCAACGCCTGCAAATCATTCACTGCCGAGCGGACATCTCTTCCAGACCGCTCAGCAATCAACTTGAGTGCTCTTTCATCCGCTTCAATTCCTTCAATTACACAAATATTCTTCAAATGTTTAGCCACCTGTATAACAGTGGGCTTCTTGAACTCTATGAGTAAACAATAGCTGCGAAGACTGGAAAACTTGGTATCATAAGCGTTGTTGGCTATGAGCACAACTGGGCAACGCGCAGTTTTGATTGTTTCAATAACTGCTCTAACTCCACCTCGATCTGAGGTTCCTGTGATTCCGTCTAACTCATCCAGTAGAATCATCCGTTTGCCTCCAAACAAAGTTGAGTATTGAGAGGCTAAACCCGCAAATCGCTGCACAGCGTCTGCTGTTCTGTAATCACTTGCGTTTTTTTCCACTAACTCCATTTTCAAGTCGTTCGCTAAAGCCTCAACTGAGACAGTTTTTCCGATGCCAGGGGGTCCGTAGAGAAGTGTTGCTCGTTTCTTAGGAGCTCCTTTGTTCCATGACTCTATCCAGTTGGTTAGTTTTTGAATTGGCTCTTTGTTTCCCACAACTTCTGAGAGTGTTCGAGGCTTGTGTTTCACTGTCCAAGCGGTGTACACGCTTGCTAACCGCCCCTTTGCACTTCGTGGCCAGCTTCAGTTAGTCGAGCTAATAAGGCGCTCAGCTGAACTTCGTCGTCGGCTCCTTGTATCAAGCGGAAGTCAATTTCGCCAATCGCTTCTGCCAGTTTAATTTTCCATCTTTCTGGAAGTTGGGAACGGAAAATTTCGATGTGAACTTGTCGAATGATGTCGCTTCCCGTCAATCCATACTTCCAGATCATCTCCCTCAGCTTGTTTCTGGCTTCAACGAAATTGCCTTTCATAGCCAACAAAATCATATTTTGGACATCTGCGGGGTTGGCTCTGCCGACCACTGAATACATGGTTTCGGTGTCAATCGCTCTACCCAACGAAGCAGCCGCCTGTAATGCGTTAACTGCTTTTCGCAAGTCCCCGCCAGAAACTTCAAAGATAGCATTAAACCCTTTGTCAAGCACTTCCACGTTTTCTTTTTGAATAATTTTTTGCAGGTAAGTTTGCTGATCTTCTTTTGATAAGTAGGTAAAACGGAAAGGTGCACATCTCGACTGGATGGGTTCAATAATTTTGCTCGAATAGTTACAAATAAGGATGAATCGACAGGTTTCGGTGAAGCGTTCCATGGTGCGTCTCAACGCTTGCTGGGCATCTCTTGTCATGTTGTCTGCTTCGTCCAAAATCATGATTTTGAACGGTATTTCACCTATAGATCGGGTTCGAGCAAACGTTTTCACCGTTTCTCTCACCACATTGATGCCGCGTTCATCACTTGCATTCAACTCCTTAAGATGCCCTCTGTAGTTTTCACCGTAAAGGTCATGGGCTAAACAAAGTGCAGCAGTTGTTTTACCAGTTCCCGGCGGACCGGCGAAGATACAGTGAGGGATGTTCCTAGCCTTAACGAAGCTCTTCAGTCGTTCTACTATTTCTTTCTGGTTCATTATTTCATCAAGTGATTTAGGGCGATACTTCTCTGCCCACATTTCGTAACTCAAACTCTAAGCCTCCACGGTTTATTTAGGAACACCTGTGATAATAACAGTATCGACTAGAGGCGTTCTATGCGCGCATAAGCAATAAAATGTATTGTTTACTCTTCCAGAACAAACTTGAATGTTAGATTCTCCACAGCGATAATGCTGAATAAAAACGCAAAAAGCAAGGTTAATTCTGGCAACACATCCATACGTGCAAAACCGCCAATGATCTTGTTTGTCGCGTTAACCGACGAGATTAACACTGGCAAGCAAACAGGGAAGAGTAAGAAGGATAAAAGAAGAGTTTTTCCTTCAGAAAACATAACAAGCCCTGAGATGAAAGAACCAGCCAATGCAAGGTCGATACCTCCAAGAATAAAGATCGCTAAGAAATCCAGAACGTTTGCAGGCAACTTGAGATTTAAAAACACGATAGAGAATGGGAGCAGCACTGCTTCAATTAGCAGAAGCAGTATCGCTGCATACAGAGTTTTTCCAAGCAAAATCGAGAATGATGAACAAGGAAGAGTTTTTAGGCCTCCAAGAGTTCCTCGGTCCATTTCTCGGGTGAAAGATGTTGTAAAGGTCAGTATGCTAGTGAAGAAAAGAACCATCCAAAGAGCCGCAGAAACTACTTCTGGGCTGGTTGCAATGGCGCCACCCCATGCGAAACTGAACAGCAAGACTGAACTAACAGAAAACGTGATTATAGACAAAATTTCATAAATTCGCCTAAACTCTGTCCTAAGATCTTTTTCCGCTATTCTAATTGCCGCTGATTTTTTCAAGGGATTCTTCACCTAAAATCTTGTGTCTTGCACTAGTTTGCCTTTATTCAGAAAAATTCCTCTTTTGCAGAGTCGCTTTGCCCAGTCCAGTGAATGTGAGGAGACCAATAACGTCTTTTTCTTCTGTTGTTTAAAGTATCTTACGAGAAGGTTATTCGTTTCTTCATCTAAGCCCGCGAAGAATTCGTCGACTATGACTAGATCAGGATTGTGAACCAGTGCTCTTGCGATGTCAGCTCTTTTTCTTAAGCCATAAGATAATTGCTTGACTGGTGCTCTATACCATTCCTCCAAGTTCAAAAGCGTAATTATCTCTTCCAAGTCTTGACTCGCTGGAAAGAATTTTTGATAAAAGAGAAGGTTTTCCTCGACAGTAAGCTCGTCGTACAAAAAACTCTCATGCGCTACGAAGCCTATTTGCCTTCTTACTTTTTCCCCATTTTTGATCATGTCTTTGCCATAGATTTTAACACTGCCAGATGATGGAAAAAGATGAGTAGCCACCGTTTTCATTAGCGTGGTCTTTCCCGCTCCGTTTGGACCCAAAACGGCCACAGAATCACCATGTTCAATCTCTACGGAAAGGGAATAAAGAGCCACCGTGTATCCGTATTTCTTTGAAACATCGATAATCTCAACGGCGGCAGTCATCGAATCAAACTCTACCTTTTTTTCCTTTTGGATAAGGTTATCGATATCAGAGAGAAACCGATGGCTACAGAGCCTAGAATGAGGGCTATCGGGAAAATCGGCATAGAAAACAGTGAAGCCTGATCTTGGCTTTCATATTTTGAGGGACATTTGGCGAGTATTTGAGAAGCCTGTATGGTTCGTGGTGAAACCAGTTCTCCAACAGCCACTGACTGTTGCCCCTCAGCAAAATTTGAAACAGGCTCTCCTGTATAAACTACGCTGATTGTTGATTCTCCATCTGTGAGGGAAAAATTCATTGAACCATCCATTCCCTGCTTTGTTGACCCGTTGACGACTGTTCCTATCACTTGAACCTGTCCATTGAGGTAAGCCTCTGGGTTGTCTACGATTTGCGAAACATTTTGATACGGGTCTACATAGGTCAAGAACGCATTGTAAGCGAACACACTGCTCAAGACCAGCAAGACGGCAGCAACAACTATAATGTATTTTATGCGGATTCAGTTTTCCCCCTTTTTCAAGTCATTTAATCTCTTTTCAATTTCGGATAAACGTTTACCAAGCCAGAAGAAAACAATCAAAATAATTCCCCAATAAACAGCGGACACAATGAAAAGCTCAACCACCAACTTTTTGCACCCTCTTCTCATAGGTTAACACGCGAATTTGATCTTGTACACGCCATAGACTATACATCGTTCTTAGCATTAATAGATATATTAGAGATGCAGCGACGAGATTTAAGAATAACGTCTCTAGCATTGGTTGGGTTATGGAGATACCTGTTCCGCTTATTATTTGAGGATGAAGTGTCTGCCAAAGTCTAACAGACATATAGCTTAAAGGAACCGTAGTAAATGCTAAAATGTTATATACAGCACCGATTGATGCTCGCTTCTCTATGTTCCCTATGGATAGACGCAGTGAAACATATCCCATGTACGCTATCCACAGTATGAGTGTTGTAGTTTGTCGCGGATCCCAGTTCCAGTAAGCTCCCCACGCTACTTTTGACCAGATAGAACCAGTCACTAACGCCATTGCTCCATAGAGTAAACCTAAAATGGCAGAAACTTCGGCAAGAGTGTCGTAAACAAAATTCTTTTTCACTAAGTAAAGTATGCTGCTCAATAGGGCGATGCCCAATGAGAGATAGCACACCCAAGCAGCTGGTGTGTGGATGTAAAAAATTCTATAAAGATCGCCCATTGTAACTTCTGGAGGAGCAGCTACGAAAGCTGCATACGAGGCGGTGACGTTAACAAAGATTACAACGAAAAGATAAACAATGTTACGGATTTCCATTTGATCTATCCTTCCTCATCTGAATCGGGTGAGAATAATGCATATAAATGCTCTCTTAAAATTTTCTATGAGAATAATCTAAGAAAACTTGCTTAAAACTTATAGGTGTGCAAACAATGAGAGTAAAAAAGAAATGGAAGAATACTCTTTTCAATCTAGCCATAATTGTTTTGATTGTCTTCACCATTGGGGCTTTTATTGTTTCACCGTTAACAAAAGCTAGACCTACATACGTAAAGGATTTGCCACAATCACTGAAAAATTATTGCATTGTCTGTCACACAGCCTCGTCTGGAGGACCACTAAATGTATTCGGAGAAGACTATTCGAGGTTAGGTTTAAACATAAACGCAACAGCTAATCTAGATTCAGATGGAGACGGTTTCACCAATGAGGAGGAACTCTCAGCGGGTACATTTCCAGGAGACTCAAACTCTTACCCTGGCTCTTCTATTCGGAGCATGCCTGTTTTTGAATTATTAGTTTTAGTTGTTGCTTCGTTGTCCGTCGTTTTGCTTATATTTGGTGTTTATAGACGCAAAATGAAAGAGAAACATGTGAAAGCAGACTTGCAAAACAACTGATTTGTTTGATGCCTATCATTTCTTTAACTAATCAGAGTCCAACTTGAACAACATAATAGTAGATTAAATAAGCTCCGATGAAAATAAGAAGCAAACCGCTTAGTCTCCTAATTAACGGGGTCAACTCTGCTATCCTTTTGAGTAACATATGTCCAGCCTTTGAAACAGTAATTGTAATCAAAATCAATGGGAACCCCATTCCTAAGGCATAAACAATAAATGTGATCCAAGCCTCGACGGCGCCTCCAGCTGCAAAGGCGCAAAATAGAGTCGAAAAGAACACTGGAGTTGTGCAACTGATGGTCGCCAACCCATAAACTATACCGTAGAAGAACAACCCTACGAGACCTTTTCGCTCAGGCGCTTTGATTGGGATCATGAACCATGGCAACTTTAGTTCCATCAACAACACGATTCCCATGAAGATTGTTAAGGTTCCAGCAAGGAGTTCAAGAACCCAAACATAAGAATTCACTAAGTTCCTAGCTAACGAAGCCACACCGCCAATAATAGAAAACACAGTCAACAATCCTAGGCTGCAGGCTATGCCTCCAACAGCCGCATTTTTAAGGTTAGTTCTTGTTCCAAAATAATATCCAACATATCCAGGAAGCATTGGAAATCCACATGGAGAGAAAAGCGCCAAAAACCCTGCTGAAAATATAAAAGAAACTGAAGTCAAAATGTCGAAAGCCATGTGTTTCAACCAAGCAACTGTTCAATTTCGCTATTCAATGTCTGCTCGCTTACCACGCCAGTGTGAACGAAGCTTATGTAACCGTCTTTGTCAATGATGACTGTTTTTGGAGGGGCATTAACTCCATAAGCCTTGGCTAAATTTGCTGTGTCTCTAGCCCAGATCCATGTGGCGTAATGAAATGTTGCAGCAAAATTCCGTAATGCATCATTCGATTCTGTGGGGTCAATGTCGATGGATATTAAGACTATTGAATTTTTGTATTTTGCCCAAGCCTGTCCCAAAACGGGCATTTCACTTCGGCATGCAGGGCACCACGTTGCCATAAAGTTGAGCAACACCACTTTTCCTCTGAAGTCGCTCAAGGGGACAACGTTTCCTTTGACATCTGCCAGAGTGAAGTCAGGAGCCACATCTGCAGCATTTTGTTGCCACAATCCTGTAGCAAATGAAACGAAGAGAACTAAACTAATGACAACTGCAAATGCCCAAACCCATTTCTTTTTTCCAGCGAATATTTCAAATTACTCTAATGTTGTTATTGCGTCACTTCTTATTCTTGTTCTTTCTTGAATTTTTGATACTCTTGCTCAAAGATTTCTTCATACTTTTCCATTTCTTCTTTTTGCTTATCATGCGTTGCTTCTTTCTCTTTCTCCTCTTCTTCAACTTCCACGATAGGCGATTTAACTTCTGAGTCAGGAATGGAAGCCTTCCTCCGAGTCAGTTGGTAGATTGCGACGGTTCCAACGACTGAGACAATTATGGGGAACATCCATAAAGTCAATTCTAAACCGCTCTTTTGCGGCGTCACAAGTATCTGATCAGTGTAATCATCTACAAGTTCTGCGACTATTTGATCTCTGGTCTTTCCCTCCGCGAGGGCTTGTTCTATTTCTGACTTCAATGTAGTGGCTGTGTCGCAGTAACAACCGTCCAAGGTTTTGCTACAGCCACAAGGGCATATCAAAGATTTTGAAATGTCTTCGACGGTTTGAGCCATTGCTTCGTTTAACATCGCAGTTAGAAAAGGGAAACTTATCAATACAAAGAGAAATAGTGCTGCTTTTTTGGTTGCCATTTCATTAGTTCACTCCTTTTTTGGGCCATGCAGCGACTATCGTTCCGGCTACCATAATGGCTATTCCGATCCAAATAAGATTTACTAGAGGAATTGTTTTGAGGGTGAGGCTGGCTTTATCGCCTTCCATGCCAACAAATATTGTGTATATGTCATCAAGCCATGTTGTATGAATATGTACATTTCTAATCCACTGTTGCTGCGCATAATAGTAGGTCATTGACGGGTAAGCATCACAGATTTTTCTGCCATTTTGGGATATTTCAAGCCACGTACTTGCGGTGTCCTTATCGCTTTCAGAATATATGTTGATCTGCATTAATTTCACTTCATAGCTTCCTGTGTTGAAAGACTCTCCTTCTCTGAGCGAAAAGCTCATCGTGCTTTCATATAAGGTGGAACCAGCTATGCCCAACACTATCAATATGATTGAAAGATGTATTATGTACCCACCATATTTTCTACGATTTCGCTTAATGGCTGAACCAAGACTTTTAAGGCGCCTCCACCTGCCAACATTTCCTTCACCTTTAGTCCCTCTATAAAACTCCAGCCCAATCGCTGAAGCCACAAACACACTCACCACAAGCGTAACGATACCTGCAAAATCTGTGACTCCCAAGACAAACCCTGCAAACAATGCGACAACGGTCAGTGCCAATGGATAAGTGAAGTTCCTTCTCAGACTAGCAACTGATGCTTTTCTCCAAGCGATCAAGGGACAAAATCCCATTAACACGATCAGAACCAAAGCCAAAGGGACAAAAGTTTCATTGAAATATCCAGATCTAACACTTGCTTGGTAGCCGCGAATCGCTTCAGAAACCAACGGAAAAGTAGTTCCATAAAAAACGAGGGCTGTCAAGACCACGAAGATCAAATTGTTAAACAAAAAGGCAGTTTCCTTAGAAAGATACGCCTCAAAAATGTTTCTGCTTTTCAAGGTCTCCCGCTTAATCAAAATTAGTCCAAATGTCGTAGCCAAAGTTAATAGAATAAACGCTAGAAAATAGGTTCCTATCGGTGACTTAGCGAAGGTGTGAACAGATTGAATGATTCCACTTCGAGTCAAGAAGGTTGCGTACAATATTAGGGAAAAGGTCAAGGATATCAGTAATATGTTCCATACTTTCATGCCTCTTTTTCCTTCTTGTATCATCACAGAATGTAAAAATGCCGTGGAGATCAACCAAGGCATTAATGAGGCATTTTCTACAGGGTCCCACACCCAGTAGCCTCCCCAACCAAGCACATGATATGACCACCATGCTCCCAGTCCTATGCCGATGCTCAGGAATATCCATGAAAACAGAGTCCAGCTTCTTACGCGATAAACCCATCTGTCATTTTCTTTTAGAAGCCCAGCAATGGCAAAGGCAAAAGGTACAGTGAAACCCGCGTATCCTAAAAAGAGGGTTGGAGGATGCATAATCATTCCTAGGTCTTGAAGAAGAGGATTCATACCCCTTCCATCGTCTAGTATGAAGTTTAATCTTGCAAATGGATTAGACGCAGATAATAATACAATTAGAAAAAATGATATAACCAATATGAGTGTTGGTGCCACGTAAGGCGTCAATTCATCCTTTTCTTTTTCAGTCATAACTACGGCAACTGTGAATATAGAAAGCAACCAAGCCCATAACAGAAGCGAGCCCTCTGAACCTGCCCAGAACGCCGCTATGGTGTAGATGAGAGACAGATTTCTGCTAGTGTAGGAAGCAACATATGCTGTTTGAAAATCGCGGCTTAGAATTAAATAGAAAAGCCAAATTGATGAAAGAGTGAGAAGACCACATATTGCCCATACGCCTTTTTTCCCAAGACTGAAAAGGTTAGGTTGTTTCCTGTAAATTCCATTGACATACAACAAAACTGTGACTTCAGCAATTATTAGAGCAAGCCACAAACCAATTTCTCCAATCATGCGTTCACCTCTGGACTATCTTCCTTTTCTAGTTTTTTTATCTTTTTAACCACTTCGGCTCTACGATGTTCAAATTTGGACTTCATTTTTCTGTAACTCTCAGCAGAAACTAATCCTTTTTTGAAGTCTAGGTCTAGTCTATGCAAAGTTGAAATGAGTGCCTGCTCTTCAGCATGTAGTTCCGTCAAGATTTGAGAATGTAAATCAGTAGACGTCAATTGAGTTGCTTTGCTTTTTTCTATTTGCTGAATCATTGCTATTATTTTCTTCTTATGTTTCGATTTGAGTTTTTCATATTTCTCTTTAGAGATTTTTCCCGTCGCGTATTCTGAATCCAGTTTGGCTATTGCCTCAAATAACATCAATTTTTTTGCTCCCAAATCAATTGATGAAGTTTTCTTCTCGTATGCTCTCTTTCGAATAATTGGATAAGTGAGAAAACTCATTCCCAAAATTAAGGGTATTATTACCCACAAGAAAATCGGCGCATAATTCTGAGGCGTAGCTAATCCTGTGAACTTGAGAATTACCGTGGAATTTGCTTTCAGGTTCACGCCGTTGAATACGGTATATTCTACGTTATCCACCTCTGTGATTCTTGACTTGTTTACGAGTCCAGCGGTGATTTCTGCAGTGACTTCATGCTTATTTTCAACGATTAAATAAAATTGTTCAGTGTCATATGCTAGCTTTTTTTCAAACTGTCGTTGCGAAGAAGTTATAAGGTTGTAATCCATCCACATAGAATGTGTGCCGTTAGGTTTGATTGGCATCATAGGGTCGAAGAGAACCTCGCCCCCAATCCGTTGAATGCAGCAATCCATAACCGACGTTTTAAAGCCGTACGCGCCTGAAGGAAGCCAAGCTTTTAGTAGGCTGTTGTTAAAAACGTGTAAACCAGCATTTATGTAGAAAATGTTTTCGAATATCCTTAAATGCCCTTCTTCCAGTTTTATGAGGATGTCAATCCATCGAATCTTAATGTCTGCATCGCTAGTGGTTGTTTCATAAACAGCAAAATCAATTTGGATGGACGTTTGGTTTTTGAAATTCACCTCCATGCTGTACAGGACACCTTGAAATACAAATGAAACTTGGTAGTTTTCTTCTACAGTTAGGTTCTCGAATGCGTAATTGCCGTTGTTGTCTGTGGTGGCGTTTGCAATCCCAATTAACGTGTTATCCTGAAGTTTGCTTAATGAAACAGTCTGATTAGGTAAAGGGTCATTTATTAGGGTCACTTGCCCATGAATCTTTCCAGTGTTTTCCGAATCTTGTGCGTTAGCTATCGTGGTGATGTTGACTAAAACTAATGAGATTGTTAGAAAAAAATATATAGATGCCGACTTCTTTCGTGCTGCCACCGAACAGCTACTCCTTCCTCTCGCTTTATCTGTGACTTCGCTTATTGGATGCATGAATAAAAAGGTTCTGCAGCGCTTCAGTGTCATGGGTATTGTGACCTAACGAATGGTCTTCTTTGTGCTAAGCTTGCGTTTATTGATTACTGATATTAGTATGCCTCCAATCAAAGTCGTCACCGTGGCTAATGAAGCGGAAAGAGAATTGATTATAGAAAATATCGTGACAAGCTCTGCATGCAGCCGCTGTAGGCAGTATAACCTCGATTACAGTGCTTCTTTTAACTAACAATATCTTGTTGTTGGGAAACTCTATTAGGACGCTACCGTTTTGCCGCCAAACTTCATGTATGTCTCTCACTCTAGAAACACGAATAGAAGTGCATATTTAGAGCAATGAATTAAGCTCTTGCTCTTTTCATCAAAAGTTATAAAACAGTACTCAACATTGTTACTGAAGGCGTTCAGCGATGATGGGAAGCAAATCCAAACAAGAAAGCGCAAACGAATTACGGATTGAAAGAAAAATCTTGGATAGACGCGATCTCATAATCCTCAAACGAGAATTGTGTAATGGCTGCGGCATCTGCGCCGAAGTGTGTCCAAAAAATTCAGTTAATCTGAAGCCTGCAGTGATAGAAAACGGCAGACTAATCCACTTTCCAGTCGTCGACATAGATGCAAATACTTGTATTCTCTGTGGCATATGCGCGTTTTTCTGTTCACTGAGCGCGTTGGAGGCATGGGTCAACGACGAAAAAACAGCTATGTTTGTTAAAACTGAAGCACTCCCACAGCCAGTCAAAATCATTGAAGTTACCAAAGAGATGTGTAAGCCTGATTGTGGACTTGAATGTGAGAAAAGCTGTCCAAGAGACGCAATTAAAGTGAGGGTTCAAAAAGAAAATGGGCAGATTAAGAAAATTCTCGCTGTTCAGGTGGATGAAGATCTTTGCTTTTACTGTAAAGTCTGCGAGTATGCTTGCCCTTATGGAGCAATCGGTGTTGAAAAATTCATGGAAGGCACAGTAACGGTTGAAACAGAGAAATGTCCGCAAGACTGTCAAGTATGTATAGATGTGTGCCCCACCAAAGCAATAAACTTGGAAAAGAGGAAGGTCAAAGTATCTCCGGAAATCTGCATTTATTGTAAAGCCTGTCAAAATGTCTGTCCAGAAGAAGCCATTAATGTTACCGTAGACCATGTTTCGCATACGCCCATAACATCTGCATTGTGGACTACCCTTCTAGAACAGTTTGCTTCGTATGAAGCGGCTATGAAAGAGTTAGCTGCTAAGTCTAGAAAAAGACTCAAGACAATTATTAATAGTCGCGTATATTGATATGTAAAATAGAGTTGACTAGAATGCAGCGAAGATACGTTGTCTCAGACCCCGAAGCATGTACTGGATGTCGAATCTGCGAATACATTTGTTCAGCGGTGAAAGAACAAGGATTTAACCCGTTACTGTCTCGCATTCGAACAATGCGGATAGAACCAACTCTAAACATATCTATGGCCTGCCGCCTCTGTGAAGACCCAACATGCGTTAAGTCTTGTCCAAGAAACGCTCTTTCAAAAGATGAAGAAACAGGGATAATCAAACTGGATGAAACAAAATGCAATGGTTGCGCATGGTGCATTGAAACATGTGAATTCGGCGCAATCGCATTGCACCCCACTAAGCAAACTATGGTCGTTTGTGACCTATGTGACGGAGACCCTAAATGCGTCATGTACTGCCCTAAAGAAGCTTTAGCCCTTATGACAACAGAGGAAATATCGCAAAAAACTAGGAAGAAAGCTCTTAAGGCGTTAGTGCCAGAGACCGGTTGATAACGCGTTTGCTCTAACTGTTTTTCTGTGCTATGAGCTTTCACCTGTTATGTAGTCATTGATAGAGTGTGCTGCTTTTTTACCTGCAACTATGGCTTCGATCACGGTGGCTGGTCCAGTTACGACGTCTCCACCAGCAAATACTCCAGAGATGCTTGTTTCCAGAGTTAATGGATTCACAATAATAGTGCTCTGCTTGGTAATCTTAATTGCTTTGGGTAGAAGGGAGTAGTCTGTTGACTCCCCGATGGCAAGTATCATCGTGTCTAATTCAATAGTGAATTCTGAGCCTTCGACGGGTATTGGTCGTCTTCTCCCGCTTTCATCGGGTTCTCCCAATTCCATTTGTATGCATTCTATTGCAGCAAGTTGAGAGTCTTTACTCAAGATTGTCTTTGGCGCTACCAAGAATTGAATCGTTACGCCTTCCCTTTCCGCTTCTCTTACTTCCCAAGAGTTGGCTGGCATCTCTTCCCGTGACCTTCGATACAAGATAGTGACTTCTTTGACTCCAAATCGTAAGACAGCTCTAGCAGCGTCAATAGCAACGTTGCCGCCACCTATCACCGCTATTTTGTCTCCCAACTTAACTTTCTTTCCCATGTTTATCTCTCTTAACAACTCAATGGCATGTACGACACCTTTGAGTTCTTCACCTTTGATGCGGAGTTTTCTGCTTTTTTGAGTCCCAATAGCGATGAATATTGCTTTATATCCCTCTTTAAAGAGGCTGTCAATTGTTATGTTGTTGCCAAACAACACGTTGGTTTTGACCTTCACCCCTAAGTTTTCTATATGTTTAATGTCAGCGTCAAGCACATCTCGAGGCAATCGAAATTCAGGGATGCCTACTCTCAACATTCCACCAGGTTTGGGTAGTGCTTCGAAAACCATGACTGGATATCCCATAAGGGCTAACTCGTAAGCTGCTGTAAGTCCAGCTGGGCCAGAACCAATTATCGCAATTTTCTCTCGATGCTTTTTAAATTCAAGCGCGGTTTTCTCTTCTCTTTTCTGCTCGTATTCAGCGACATATCGTTTAAGGAGTTCAGTTGCCTTTGGGTCGCCAACTTTGCCGAAACACACTAAGCCACAAACTCCAGCAAACGGCATCTCTTTCCCAATAAGTTGTAAGCCTTCACTAAACTTGTTTAGGTAGCCTTTTTCCGCAGCAATGTTTCTAGTCAATAAGAAAATCTCTGGTAAGTTCAAACCTTGTGGGCATCTCTTGTAGCATCTGTCACACCATGCGCATAGCCATGGTTCAGCTTCTGTTACGGCTTTATCTAAATCATGTACGACTGTTTGAAGGAGCATTCTTGGATTGTAATGTTTTGGGATTAACCTAGCGATAGGGCAGCTCGCTGTGCAGATACCGCACTCAAAGCAATGTTTCAGTTTCTCAGGGTCTAAGAGTTTTTCCATGACTTCTTTGGAAATATTGATTGTTTTGCTTTTCAACGGTCTTCCTCTGTCAAATTGAATCTATATTGTTGAGTCAACACTAACATAAAAAATATATGCATATCTTTATTTTCTATGTTTATCTCCTCAAGGATTGCGGAGTAAATCAGAATGACGCAGACCCCAGAGCAGTCCGAAGATACTAGAATAGGCGTATATGTCTGCCATTGCGGACTGAATATAGCGGGCTCTGTTGATTGTGAGGCAGTGGCAAAGTTTGCGGCTACGCTTCCTCATGTTGTGGTTTCTAAAGACAACAGATACACCTGTTCAGACCCAGGACAAGAACTAATCAAAAATGACATTGAAGAGCATAAACTGAACCGTGTAGTTGTAGCTTCCTGTTCACCCCGCCTTCACGAACCCACTTTCAGAAAAGCCTGTGAAGAAGCTGGATTAAACAAGTATCTATTTGAGATGGCTAACATCCGAGAACATTGCAGTTGGGTACACCTCTACGAGAAGGAGAAAGCGACAGAAAAAGCTGAAGACCTGGTCAGGATGGCGGTTGCAAAAGTAGCGATGCTCCAACCTCAAGAGGAACTGGTGGTTCCCGTAACTAGAAAAGCTTTGGTTATTGGTGGAGGCGTTACGGGTATTCAAGCGGCACTGGATTTGGCTGACACCGGCTACAAAGTGTATCTCGTAGAGAAGGAGCCCAGCATAGGTGGGAGAATGGCGCAGATTGATAAGACGTTTCCAACCATGGATTGTTCCATATGCATTCTCGCGCCGAAGATGTCAGACGCTGGCAGACACCCAAACATCGAATTGTTAACTAACAGCGAAGTCACTGAAGTGAAAGGTTACATCGGAAATTTCAAAGTAAAAGTGTTAAAGAAACCACGATATGTAACCAATGAATGCACAGCTTGCGACGACTGCACAAAAGTTTGTCCCATAATTGTGCCAAATGAATTTGATGTTGGTCTGGCAACACGGCATGCGGTATATTTGCCTTTTCCCCAAGCCGTACCATCCACATACATTATCGACCGAGATTTATGTCTCACATCCGACACGCTTGCATGCGCCAAATGTTTTGAAGCATGCGACAAACGTGCCATCGATTTCGACATGGAACCTGAAACTGTGGAGTTGGATGTCGGCACAATGATTGTCGCAACTGGCGCTGGAGTGTTTAATCCCTCAGCTATTTCGAGATACGGATATGGAAAGTTTCCAAACGTAATAACTTCCCTAGAATTTGAAAGACTGATAAATGCGGGCGGTCCATCTGGAGGCCGCCTGATTCGACCAAGCGACATGCAGATTCCAAAGACAGTGGCTTTCATTCAATGCGTTGGTTCTCGCTCCGACGAAGAAGGACATATCTACTGCAGCAACGTGTGCTGCATGAACACTATTAAGGATGCTCTTCTCATCAAGGAGCACTGGCCAGACACGAAAATCTACGTTTTCTACGTTGACATAAGAGCGTTCGGAAAAGGTTTCGAGGACTTATACAAAAGAGCCAAAAAGGAAGGCGTGGTGTTTATTCGTGGTTTGCCTGCGGAAATAGTTGAAGACAACAATACGAACAATCTGGTTCTAACTGGAGAAAACACTTTACGCAAAGAAGTGTATGAAGTCAACGTTGGAATGGTGATTCTGTCAGTGGGCATTGAACCTAGACAGGACAGCGACGTAATTCAACATCTCCTCACCTTGTCTAGAACTTCAGACGGATTCTTCATGGAAGCCCATCCGAAACTGCGACCTGTGGATTCACCGACTGGAGGAGTGTTTCTCGCTGGATGTGCAGAGTCTCCTAAAGATATTAAGGATAGTGTTACTCAGGCCAGTGCTGCAGCAGCCCGAGCGGGCATTCTGATGGCGCAGGGCAAAGTAACAGTTGAAGCAATCACGTCCAGAGTAATAGAAGAGCTTTGTAACGGTTGTGGAGTTTGCACTAAAGTCTGTCCTTACAATGCCATCACCGTAAATGAGGAAATAAAAAAGGCTGAAACCATAGAGGCAGCGTGTGCTGGATGCGG
>CAYFTS010000058.1:0-28637 GCA_964346135.1 uncultured Candidatus Bathyarchaeia archaeon
ATTAAAACAGAATATATCCCAACTAAATTGCTTGCAGAAAGCAAACTCATTGATATTTCACCTTATCCGAGATATAAGTCATAAGTTAATAATCTTTATGACAACAACATTACTAGCAGTCATAGTTTACAGAAGAATGTGAATATCAAGCAAGATGAAGTGAACACTACTCAACTGTTCTTTTTCTAAATATTGTTAAAGTATCTTACGGATTATGGGTCATTTAGAATTTAATGAAGGATTCTTCCATAAGTCATAAAAACTGAAGAAGAAGACCTATTGAATGGTGATAAAGATTGCTTGAAGGCAAACGGGTTCGTTTACGTAGTTTTGAACTTTCGGATGTCGACGAGATTATGAAGCATTGGAACACTTTGGAATTGAGAAAGCTCGTTGGAAGTGTCGATAGAGGTCCAGTTGCTCGCAATGAAGAGGAGGATTGGATCAGAAACACATGGAAACAACGACAAGAAAGACAAGCTTTCACACTTGCAATCGAAACCATTACCGATAGTAAGCTCATAGGTGGAACAAGTCTTTTCGACATTGACTGGACCAGCAGATCCGCTGAAGTGGGAATAAGCATTTACAATTCTGAATATTGGGGTAAAGGCTACGGGGTAGAATCCTTGAGGGTAATCCTAGATTTTGCTTTTCGAGACCTAAATCTGAGTAGAGTTGGACTTGAAGTTTTTGAGTTTAACAAGCGAGCTCAGAAATGTTATCTGAAAGTTGGTTTCAAAGAAATGGGAAGAAGGAGGAAGGCACGTTTCATAGACGGAAAATATCATGACTGCATTGTTATGGATATGCTAAGAGAGGAATGGGTGTCAAAAAAATAAGGCATAATGATCCTATGCAGAGTTTCCATCATTCCTTATTCTACTATTCATGATAGCAACACTACTAGCAGTCATAGTCTCCAGAATTAAGGGTTCTTACACGAGCAATAAGATGAAATGAAAAGATATCTAAAAATATTGCAGGACACTTCTTACTATGAGGTTTTGAGGATGAAACTCAAGATATATTCAGATGGTGCTTGCAGAGGTAATCCCTGTCGTTCAGCTATAGCCTATGTAATTCTAGATTATGAAGAAGCTGAAGTTTTAATCATGTATAAATGTGGTAATTAGATGATTACAAAGTTTAGAATGAAATGTTCTAACTGTGGATGTTGGAACAGGTTTTTGGTAAACAAGATTTTCATTGAGCAGTCTTCTCCTGAGCCAAAAGTCAAGCCTTATGTTCCTATGTATGAACCATTAAAAGTTGTTAACTGTAAAAAATGTGGTAAGACTGTAGCAGAACCAAAAGAACTGATAAGAATTGTGAGAAATACGGAAAAGCTGTAGCAGAGTTTAGGAATTAATTGGAATCAAATGTAGATCGTATGGCAGAATTGAATTCACTTTCACTTAGGAGTCTCTAGAATCCTAGAATATGCTTCAGCTAAATCTTTATGAGTAAAACTATGTTTATGACTATTGACTTAAAATGCCAGAAGTCAGACCTGATACACCTTCTTCGGATGTTGTCTTCTTTTTCGGAGCAGGAGCTTCTGCCCCTTTCGGAATCCCAACAATGAAGCAGTTTGTGACTGATTTTGAAGAACATCTAATTGAGAATGCAACGAAGGATGAACGAATGGTATATACTGACATAAAGGAAACTCTTGAAAAACATCTAGATAGACATGTTGACTTAGAAGCTGTTTTTACGGTCATAGATGGGATCATAAACTATAGTCCAGAAAGGATTGGGCTACTTTCACTTTATGCAGTCTCCGAATTCAAGAGATCTTTTCCCACAAAAAAAGATATACAAATTTGTAAATTACTTAAAGAAAAATTTCAAACCTTTGTTAGAGAGAAATGCATAATACCCGATAATTCATTTGACAAAATAGGGATAGTCTATCAAGATTTTTTCAACAGATTTGCACTTGAATTGCCAAGTAGAAGAGGTGGAGTCAGAAGTCGTGATTATGCATATGACGGGAGCTGGAAAATTTTCACAACCAACTATGATACTTGTCTTGAATATTATTGGCGAGAAGTAGTAAGAGCCGGAATTGACACTGGCGCTGTACCTGACAACATAAGGCATGTACCTATTATACATAGCGCGAGATTCTTGGCCAATAATGAATTGAAGCTCTTCAAATTGCATGGTTCTGTAAACTGGAAAATTGAAAAACGTACTGGTGAAATTACAGAGGAAGATATACCGATTGGACGTTCAATGACGGGAAGACGATTCGCAGGAGATATGATGTTGTATCCAATAGCAGAAAAGGAACTCTATTTTGACCCCTTATATTTCAATGCTATTGCGACTAAATCGAGAACTTGCACAGAAGTCAGTTTGGGTAATTATTGGATATTCTTTTGATGACCCCATTATTCGAGAGATTTTTCTTAGAAAATCTAGTGCAAGGAAACATTTGATTTTGGTTCATCCAAAAGCGAATGAAGTCTGTAAGGATAGGTTGGATGAGATGAAAGGAAAACTAATTCCTATGGAAAAAAGATTTGGTATGGAAGAAAACTTTCGACAAGTGAATCATCAAATAATACACAAGTTCAAAGAACCAAAATTTAGTGCAAAAGAGACACCAATCCCATAAGTTACTCATTACCAATGGATTCTATAGAAGAAACTCGTTACATGATAGTCAAAGAGCTGAAGGAAGCTAGTTACAGATTAAGTTAGAGAAACTTAAACGTAGTTATAAGTGCGTATATTCAACTGAAAATGTATCCATATTTGTAATTCAGAAAGTATATTTGCTAATATAACTACTCCTTAAACAATTGATCAAATGCATTTTAAGAAAAAAGACTAGCTAAACTGGGATTTAAATGGAAGGAATGAACCATTCGGAATATAAGGCTTGTATTGACAATCTTGGACTATCAAAAGGTGAAAGGAAGGAACTGGAATATCTTATTCGGGAAGTTGTGTTTAAGGATTTATCTGAAAAACTATATCATTTGAAAAAGGGTTATTGGTGCTAACCAATGTTAACTTGATTTTCATACAACAAGAAGGTCGGTGGAGTCCTAATTATTCAAGAGAGTTAGTAATTCCACTACTTCGAGGAGAACGGTCTAGAGTTTTTGCTTAATATAGATTCAAGCTTCATAAGGTTTAAAGAAGAATTTAACCAGCCTTATCACGATGAAGTTTGACTAAATGTGAATGAATATGAAATATCTACTATGGTTTTGTTGACGGTAGTCGAGGAGAAGTAGCTAAATATGCCGACCAAGAAGTTGATGGATTTATATAAACAGACTGCAGTCATATTAGCTTTAGCTTTGATGACTACCATTCTCTATGTAGTGATCAATGAAGTATTCTTTTTATGGCTCAGCCTAGTTTTAGGAATATTTGCTATAATTACTTTATGGACATTTCTTTACTACGTGGCAAAGAGTTTAGATGAACTACAAATAAAACAAAGTTAACCATGTATTTTTGGTGCTCAGGTTCTAGTTTTTGCCATCTAACTACTAAACAAACATCAGAAGGCTATTTCATTCTCAGTTTCAGAGTAAGCTTGTCATCTACCGTTGGTCTGCCCATTTCTATGTATTTCTCTTTAGATAGAACTATACGAATAATGTCAAATGGAGAGACAGGTGGAAAAGATCCTCTCATCTGACGTTGTGCCTGCTGTAAAGCCTGTATAGTTCCTTGAGTCACTTGTCTAACCATTCTTTCAGTCTCACCCTCATGTAATGGTTCAATCACGACTTCTGGTCTTAATCCAGAGCTTTCTTCGACCCGAGGCTTAGTGAACTTAAGGTCTAGAATGACGTTATTGCGTGTTGAACGAACACTCACTACTATTACTTCGTCTCCAAACTCTTTCTTCTCTGGCGGCATAGGCATCAGAAGTATCATATTCAAGTCCTATTATTAAGTCTAGTGAAGAACTAGTCAACTACTCATGGGTAAATCTTGTTCCTAAGAGTCTAAATGTTAACATAATACAAGATTGGGAACAGGTACTGTTCTATATGGACTTTCCTGACAGAGCAAGAATACGAAGAACTCGGAATTAAGTTTGATGTGAATCAGGTGTATGAACTTAAGCTGCCCAATCAATCTATCAGCTTCAAGAAAGCACCTTGAACAGACATCTATTCATGTCTGAAAAAGCGAAAGCCTACTTTTCTCTCGCTGGCACATAATAATATTCGGCGATCTTTTTCTGATGCCTGTCAAGTTTAGAGTCCTCTTTGTTCACTCTCGGCCTCTTCGTCACAGGATCCCTTCGGAAAGTGATTTTCATTTCCTTGAGGAAGGCGTTCATTCCTTTCCTAAGGCTTGTGGGTGGACCGGCAACACCGTATACTCCTGGCGTTCCTGAGAAGATAATGAGGCGGTCTGCGATGAAGTCTTGCGCTACCACATCATGTTCTACTACAAAGGCGGTTACGTTTCGGCTCTCCACAACCCTTCTTATGGTGCGAGCCATAGACAACCTTTCTTCTACGTCTAGATAAGCGCTGGGCTCATCAAGTAGATACAGCTCAGCTTTTCGAGAAAGACAAGCGGTGATGGCGACTTTTTGGAGTTCCCCTCCACTGAGTTCAGCTATGTTGCGGTCAAGAAGAGCAGGCACATTTAGAGGTTGCAGAATTTCGCTTCGATGCCAACTGGACCCAAAATCTTTCTTGGCTACGCTTTTCAATAAATCTTCAACAGTTCCTTTGTAATCCGCCGAAATATATTGAGGCTTGTAACTAACAGTCAATTCATGCTCTGATGAACCTTTTTCGTCAGGCTTTTCAACTCCAGCTAAAAGCTTAACGAAAGTGGTTTTCCCGATGCCGTTGGGACCCAGTATTCCAACGACTTCGCTCCTGTTTGCCTCACCTGTCTCCACAGAAAGCGTAAACTCTTCATATGACTTCTTTAGTTCGCCCCACTTTAGCAGTGTTTCACCAGTTGTCCCGCCCGCAGCTGGAGGTTTCGCGTGGAAGATTATGGGGTCTTTTCGGAAGCGAACGTTTTCATCTGGCAGAAATCCTTCTAGGTATATGTTGATTCCCACTCTCACTCCATGGACGTTAGAGACAATGCCGTAGACACCGGGCATACCGTAAAAAATGCAAATTTGATCAGACAAGTAATCTAAGATGGCGAGGTCGTGCTCCGCTACGATCACGGTTTTTTCTTCCTCTTTGAGGTGTCGTATGGTCCTAGCGGCTTGGAGACGTTGGTTCACATCTAGGTAACTGGATGGCTCGTCGAAAAGATAAACGTCTGCATCTCGGCAGATGGTAGCGGCTATTGCAACCCTCTGAAGTTCGCCTCCGCTTAAAACTTTGATTGGGCGGTCCCATATGGTGCGAAGTTGCAGTTCTTCAGAAAGAAGTTTCAATTTGTCCCGTTCATCAATTTTCTCCAGAAGTTCTCCAACCTTCCCTGAAACTATGCGCGGAATCTTGTCCACATACTGCGGTTTGTGCATCACCTTAAGTTTGTTATCACCTAACTTCTGAAAATACTCTTGAAGCGTTGATCCACGGAAGTGGTGAACAAGCTCAGGCCAGCTTGGAGGCTCTTTATAGTTCCCGAGGTTTAGCTTAATCTCTCCAGAGAGAATGTTTAGGGCTGTAGTTTTTCCAATTCCGTTTTGCCCTAGTAGTCCCAGCACCACACCTGAGGATGGTATGGGGAGGCGGAACAGTTTGAAGGTGTTTGGACCAAATCTGTGGCTGCATTTCTCCTCGAGTTCATCTGGAAGGTTAACGATAGACAGGGCTTTAAATGGGCACTTTTTTATGCAGATGCCGCATCCTACGCAGAGAGGCTCCACCACTGTTGGCTTGTCATCCTCAAATCGAATAGCTTCTATTCTACTTCTTACTGGTGGGCAAAACCGATAGCATACCCTTCCACAACGTTTAGGTTTGCATCGATCTTCATCTAACACTGCAACGCGTACCATGTTTCTCTTCACTTGTTATTTCAATGTAAAATGAGAGAAGCATATAATAAACTTAAGTTTAATCAATAAATTGTTCCAAAAAAACAGACCCAAAAAAGCATCGGGTTTTCGTCATCTATAAACTACCATTCTTCTTCCTCGTCTTCTTCCCAATCCTCATCCTCTTCCCATTCTTCTTCTTCCTCCATCTGTGTTTCACCTCCTTTACAACGCTAAGTAATTCAATGATTTCTAGTGAAGACCAAGCAGTCTTTTTTAAACTTTTCCATAAAATCAATAACCCAAGAAAACACTACAGAGCACAGAAGCGTATCCTAGTCTTTAGTTTTCTCTGTCATTTCATGCAGTAACCAATTCAAGGCATCACCAACTTCCCTTAGTCTCGCTCCCCAAGGAACGATGACCCCTAAGGTTCCTCCTTCTAAAGTGGGGTTGTAACCTTCTCTCAATCTACAGCATTTCGTAATAAAAGGCAGCTTGTTTGGAACAGTCTTTTCTGGACAAATCTGTTCGAAAATTATTTTTGATCTGTCAAAATCTTTTCCTGAAAGATGTTGAAGCACTTTAAGTGAAACATCACAACCCACTAAACCAAGTTTCTTACATCCTTTTTTTAAGACTGGAAGTATTTCTTTGTCTAGAAAAAAGGTTTCTGCATTCACAGATTGAGGAGTTATGCCTGACGATTTACATGGAAAGATGACGATTTCAGCTCCTTTGTCAAGTGTTTTTCTAGCTAATTCAATGAGATCAATTTCCCTGACTTCTATATCCACTGCTCTGTCTACCAGTCCGACTTTCATAGCGTCTTTTATCATGCTTACCAGTTTGGCTGGTCTCGGCGGTACCACATCTACAACTTCAATTTTATCCAGTTGTGGTTCTCCTCTAACCAACGCGAAGCTAACGTGGCTATGCTTACCTAACACAACAGTAGCTTTCTTTCCGTTCTTTCGGTATGTTTTAATGGCTAAAGGCGCCAGCTGATTCGGGTTTAAAACATCTATATTTAAATCAACTATTAAGGTGGATTCGCTTGCAAGGGCTAAAACGTTAACATTTATGATTTTTTGGAAAAGCTTTTGGGAATCTTCTTTCTTTACTTCTAATATTGCAAACCCTTGTTTTTTGTTCCCAATCAACAGATACTGGGTGGTTTCGTAAACTTCCTTATCAAACGCTATTTCTCTAAGGGCTTCCGCATCGTTGAGAATGTTCTGGCTAGTTTCCACTATGCTCACTTGACGACAGTGAGAAGGCATAATCAACAATTGTAAGATTTCCCTCCATCATCCATGTGAGACCTAAATCTAACCTCAACAGCTTCATTTTACAAGATTCACATTTCCTTACTGAAAAAGTGTTTGCATGGACTCAGCAGCTTTATTAATAAAAGCTTGTTCAACAATTATTTCGCAGGGACCTAGAATCAAGTTTTTATCGCTTTTTTCTATCACTCGTCCTCCACCTACGTATTCAAACTCGTAATAAGGATAACTCAAATTCTTGACAATCAGTCTCCCAGCTACCTCCCCATCGTTTTCAGCAATTTTTACAGCGTTCTTGACCCACCAACCATTATCTCGTCCAATAAATTTCATATTTGGACACAAGACATTAGGAGATAATATGGTCTTCTCGGGAATTTCATTTCTCATCCTTTTCGGAAGCCCCTCCACTGTCGCCACAATATGCGCGGGTTTTTCAGAATTCTCTATGGCTGAAAACATTCCTCCGCTTCCACTAATTTTGCCTCCAATTTTTAGAACCCAGTCGACGAGGTATGGATCACATTCAGCATGAGCAACTACACCAACATTTTCTTTTCCATATTTCTGCACAGCATCTTCCCACTCTAGCATGACGTCGCCAGCACCAATTTGTAAATGGGGCGGACATTGCAGGCTATTGGGCACTGATATGATTTCAAAGTTGGGAAATTTTGATTCAATTATTTTCTTCACATACAAATTAACGTTGGTATTTCCCACCAAAACAGCTGTATCGGATATTTTTTTCTTAGCAATCTCTTCTAACACATGAATTGCTTTGGTGGCATTAAAGACAAATGACACTTCTTCACGAGCTTTAATCGCTACACAATTGTTTATGTTAACTCCTATCGGTGCATCAGGATATTTCTCTGCAACATTTTTTATTACTTCAGGCTTTAATGTACCTCGGCTACTCCCCTGCTCTATTATCATTGGGCATCTCGACACGCAGTATTTTCCATCCTTGATTTGGGCAATTGGGGTGAGAGCCTTTACTCCTCCACCAGATAATGTGACAAAGTCTTCAATCATGAATGCCACCGAGCAGATGACGGCTGTTTCATTGCTCTTATTGCGCATTTCTTTTCCAGCTCTACAAATAGCAGTTGTTCCTCCGATGATTCCATTGTTTTGGCGTACTATTTCGTGGACGACAGGGTCTTGATAATTGTGAGCGATTGCAAGCGTTTTAGCCATTATTTTTTCACCTTGTAACTTCAACGGTTGCATGCGATGATATGTTGCTTCTTATTTATCTTCTCAACAAGCTTTATAAACGTGACGTACACTTGTACAATAAGGATAGTTTAATCCTATAAATTATACAATAGGAGGATAAGATTTGAGTAAAGTATCTCTTTGGGAAGATGTAGTTCAGTCGAGTTTAAAGTCCGATGAAGCGTTTCGAAAGGCTTTGAAGCAAGCTTTAGAAGAAGCACGCATGGATACCAAAAGATTCAGCGAACTCTCCAAAGTCTCAGAAAGCTCACTTTACAAAATACTCTCAGGTGAAAGAGCCAATCCACGACTCTCCACATATCGCAAGATTGTAAAAACCCTTAAGAAGTTAGAGGGCTCTGAAGAGAGTGAGCCATTCATTGCTATCATCGCCGCTCGACCTACACTTGACACAATCGAAACGAGATATGTACAAATTCAAGATCACAAAATTCTGCTTGAAGAGTATGCCGCCACAAGCTTAGAGGAAGTTATAGTTGCAGCTGTTCGGGCGCAGCAGGAAGGAGCTAAAGCAATTGTTTGTGCTCCTATTGTCAGCACCACTGTTGAAAAAATAGTTAAAGTTCCTGTCTCCGCATGCCCTGTTGCCCAATGTCGACAACCGATCTTAAAGGCCGCTGAAACTGCTGCTTCAAAAATATTTTATGAGTAAAAAGTGTACGGGAAGAACATGCAAATTTTGAAGGTAACATCAGATAATCTGGCAATAGCCTCACAAATACTTGCTGACGGAGGATTGGTTGCTTATCCAACTGACACAGTTTATGGGTTAGGATGCAACCCTTTTAACATCAAAGCGTTGAAGCGAGTTTTCGAAGTGAAGGGCGAAAGAGACAAACCGTTGCCCACACTGGCATCCGATGTTGAAAGTATTGAAAAAATAGCGTTTCTGTCGAGAAAGGCTAGAAAAATTGCAGCAAAGTTTTGGCCGGGACCACTCACCTTGGTTTTACCCAAAAAGCCGGCTCTTCCAGCGATTGTTACGTGTAACCTCAACTCAGTGGGCGTAAGAATTCCTAAGCACGATGTAGCGCTAAGGCTCATTCGTTTGTCTAATGGATTGCTCGTGGGAACCAGCGCCAACAAAACAGGAACGAAGCCCCCGTGTACGGCTCAGGAAGTTGCTGAACAGCTGAGAGGAGAGGTGGATGTGATTCTGGACGGGGGGGCTACTCCTCTCGGGGTATCATCAACTGTTGTTGGTTTCACTCGAGAAAAAACGAAAATTCTGCGTGAGGGCCCTATACGGTTGGAAGAAATTCTGAAAGTTTAATGTTAGTGTGCACTTTCGAAAGTTCTTTTATTAAATGGCATGTAAAATATGTTTGGTGAAAAGAAAGTGTTGAAGAACTTCAACCTGCTCATCACTACATCGCGGGGAAATGAGGATAACACGTGTTCTGAGATATTGAATTTGTTGGGGGAAATCGGAGACGCAGCCGCCACAGTTGACAAAACAGGAATCACGGGGATAATAGTAACCAAAACAGCTTTCAACCCCTTTGAGATCATCGAGAAACTCAGAGGCATATTAAAAGAGCGCCCATGGGAGTTTCGCTATACGCTTAGAGTCATCCCCATTGAAAAGGTTGTGCCCACGGATTTGAAGGAAATTGAAAGAACAGCTACTGAACTGGCTTCTAAAATAAAGGAAAATAAAACATTTCGTGTGACTGTGGAGAAAAGATTCACTAAGATTTCCTCCAAAGACATAGTGGAGGCTGCGGCGGCGAACATTGAAAGAAAAGTAAACATGAGCAGTCCGGACAAAATTGTTCTCATCGAAGTTGTAGGCGGGTTCACTGGCATATCCGTTATAGAATCCACGGACATCTTGTCAGTGATGAAGGAGAGAATGTAACCTTCACCACTGAGTTGCTAACAAAGCCCCATGTTCAATCACCAAGTCGATCAGCGCCTCCTTTTCGAAACCCTTCTTCTCCAGTTTAGCCTCCAATTCAAGGTCGGAAATGTCAAACAACCTCTTGACACCATAAACTTTCTCGTTTGTTAGTTCAAAGACACTATCGTCACGCTCATTGGACATTAGCTTGGAAACTGTTTCTAGAATTGTAACTATCTTCTGCTTTGTTTTCGCTATGACAAGAACCGCTACCTGTGAGGTTTTAGTTTTGATTCCCAGCAACTCCACGGCTTTGTTGATTTGTCGTTGAGCCGAAGCATAGAGAAGTGTTTCAACAGCTAAACTGTTTGAGATGTTTGTTTTGTTTTTGAAGGCATTCAGAGCATTCAGGGCAGCAAAGTACAAGTGCTTCCAGCCTGCGATCAGCTTGGAGTCAAAAAACTGAACGTTGGCATCCTCCAACTTTTTTCGAATAATGTCAAAAAAGTCGTTAACATCACGGACCTTTACGTTTCTGAAACCAGCTATGGCGACGTATCTATCAAAATCTTCCAGTTTCCTGATCAAGCTTACTCCTCAGATATTTCTCGTATGAACTGGTTCACAAGCTTTCGACTTAGTCCAGACCGCACCAGTTTCTCCACAGCTTCGTCAACAGGCTTATCCTCATTCTTATATTCTTCAAGAACTTTCCTAACGGTTTCTTTTCTTTCCCACGGAAAGACAATCCAGCTGCTCGTTTTTTTTGCATGCCAGTCTGGAACTACAATGCTCCAAGGTTTATAGTAGATTGTCATGATCTTGACTTCGGTTGCACCCTGCTCCTCCAGATGCGACTTCACGAGGCGAAGGCTCTTACCTGTATCAGCAACTTCGTCCACAATGAGAACTTTCTTACCTGTAACTGATGTGGAAACGGGCTGTGTTATCACGGGGTCGCCTTTGGTTTTGGCAACTCCTAAATAGAATTCAGCTTTGACGTTTGCAAGATCTGGGTTTTCAAGCAGGTCAGACATGATTCGTGCTGGAGGCCAGCCGCCACGGGAAACACCTACGATCACGTCGGGTTTGAAGTTGTTTTCTCGAATTCTGTTGGCAAGATTTAAGAGTGACTCGTAGATTTGTTCCCACGAGGGGATTTCAAACTCTAACTTTGAGCTCAAACTGTTTTCTCTCCAACAGAAGCGAAAATAGTAGAATGGCGAAGTGATTTAAGCCTTGCCGCTTTAGCATGTAAACAGAGTTTACTTTGTGCTAACGATTTTTGGGCGCATGAATTTGGCGCAGTTGGAACATTTTCGTCGGGAAAGCGTTCGAACCTTTGGATAGCCCATAGATTTTAAGTGGGCTTTTGACAGGGATTCTCTCCATTGGTTCTTGCAGAAGGGGCATTCTAGTACAGAAGACACTTCTTCAACAACGGAGATTCTTTCTCTTCTACCAACTAAGATTGCAACGCCTCCGATTAGCAACACGAACCCCAAAATCATGTAATGTATTATTTGCAGTCCGATTCCCAACGATATATCAGGGTAACTTATCCAAAGAGAGGTAGTGAAGGCTAAGATTGATGTATACGTTCTTTGTGTCACTGTCTTCCATAGCACGACAAGTAACATCAATGCTCCTACAATACAGAGCGCAAGCGCGATAGTGTAACCTGGCTTTTTCTTTAATATGGTTCTACGCATACGACATCAACAATAGTTTAGCGGGATTCGTTTATTTATTTTGTGAACTAACAATAATCTAATTTTTAAACGCCTTAACTTCCAGTAATTTCAGTCATCCTTTCAACCGCTTTGCGCGCCTTTTTCATAATTGATTTAGACAAAGTTACTGTAGGCTCTTCATTTTTTAGCGCCAGATAAATCTTCTCCAACGTGTTAAGTTTCATGGCGCTGCAGATGGCTTCTGAATACGCTGGGATGTACTCTTTTTCAGGATGCTCTCTCTTCATTCGGTCAATGAGCCCGTTTTCAGTTGCGATCACAAACTCTTTTTTCGGCGATTCTATAGCATGACGATACATTTGGCTTGTGCTTCCAATGAAGTCGGCGATGCGCTGCACTTCTGGTTTGCATTCCGGATGCACCAGCACTTCCGCGTCTGGATGTTGTTCTCTCGCAAGGAGTATGTCTCCCTCTGAAAACAGTTTGTGAACATAACAAAATCCCTGTTTGGGTATGGGAATGATTTCTTTGTCAGTGTGTTGCTGAACGTACCATGCTAAGTTGTTGTCTGGACCAAATATAACTCGTTCTTCGTCAAGATTGTTTACAACTTGAACCGCATTTGATGATGTGCAACACACATCGCACATTGCCTTAGCTTCTGCCAAGGTATTCACGTACAGCACCACCGCTGCGTCGGGATATTTTTTCCTCGCTAATTTAACTTCTTCAGCTGGAAGCATCGCTGCCATGGGACAGAACGCATTTTTTGCGGGAATCATCACTTTCTTGTCTGGGTTCAGTATCACTGCACTTTCAGCCATGAAGTTCACTGTTGAAAAAACCAGAAGTTCTGCATCCTTTTCCTGTTGGGCCCTTCGACAAAGTCCAATGCTGTCTGCAACGTAATCAGCGATTTCCTGAATCTCTGGGCGTTGATAGTTGTGGGCAAGTAAGAGTGCACGTTTTTCATTTTTCAGTTTAAGGATTTTCTCTGCGAGCTGTTTCTGTTGTTTATTCATTTGGTCCCACTTCGAAGTATCAAAGTTCAAACGCCCACGGGAATAATAAACGTTACTATTTGAAAACCTTGATTGCCTCTCAATCCGTTTAGATAGGAGTCTAAGGGATGGAAGATGCTAAACCCAGACGGTTACGCTTCACGCCAGTTCTTGCAGTGCTCTCAAGCGCTTCACTATGTTGGGATGTGTGGAAAGAATCTCTGCTATTCTGTCAAGCGTGGTCACTTTTCGTCTGAGAGTCTCTTCAACAAGTTTCTGGTCAGACGTGAATGCGCTCGTTTGAGCAATAGCCGCTGAGTCTACTTCAGCACGGTCTGGGTCCGCAATGAAGAGAGATTTGAACGAGCTGAAGTTGCTCATGTCTTTACGAGCTTTTTTCATCCTCTTAGAGGAGTGCACTATTTTTGCTAAGCCTTCAGAGAGTTTGCGTGAGCCGTCTTCAACAATGCTGGCGCTGTGTCGGTCAGCATAGTATTCGCGCAGTCGACTTAGGTAGAGGGTGAATATGTAGAGAATCCAGTAGACGAGCATGCTTATCATGCCTATAGCTAAAGCCCCGCCGCTGCCTCTTTCATCTCTGCGTCCAAACATGGAAGAGAGAAGCATGGAGTAGCCGATGAAGTAAAATATCGCTGGTAAGATGGAAATGAACATCATCACTTGAACGTCTCTATGTTTCAGGTGACCAAGCTCATGCCCAATAACCGCTTCAACTTCTTCGTCTTCCAGAGTTTTCAACAGTTCATTTGTCACCGCTACTCTGGTTCCAGCGATGGGTGAGCCATAGGCGAAAGCGTTGGGTACAGGAATGTTTGCCAGCATGACTTTTGGCGTTTTGATGCCGCTTTTTCTGCTTAATTCCTCCACCATTCCGTATAGTTTCGGGTTCTCTGATCTTGACACTTTTTTCACTCGGTACATGGCGTCTATGAGATAAGGGGCTAACAACCATTGAGCGATGTTGAAAAGTATAACGAAGATGATCAAGGTTAGGATGTTGAATGCACCGGTTAGGCTGAGAATGACCGTGAAGAATAGGGTAGAGAGACCTATTATAATGGCTAGTGTTCCTAGTATGGAGAATCGTAGTTTCCATAAGCTCATTTACTCGTTCCTCAGCAATTTGATGCAAAGAAAAACTTATAAACTTTTAGTGCGAGACAAAAAAATTTCAGATCCCAGTAAAACCAAACAATTTTCCCTTCAGCTACGCATAGCTACGCTCTGCTGCGTTGCAGAGAATAGAGGCATAAAGATGCTTTAATACAATTATGAAAAGTAATAAAGACGGGTGAGCAGCTTGTATGAAAAAGGCTTACCGAAAAATGTGCTCTTCCAAAAACTCAAGACGAAACTTCAGCAAGACTCAACCTACAAGTCTGGAAAAATTCTTGGTTCCATGTGTACTGAACCGCACTGTCTTGCTAAACGAGTTTACATGCAATGTTTAGAGAAGAACCTAGGTGATCCACGTCTTTTTCCTGCCACCACTAAATTAGAGCAAGAAGTCATACAAATGTTCGGTTCGCTACTTTCCAACCCTAATGCTCACGGACACATTGTCTCAGGCGGAACTGAAGCAAACATTCTTGCTTTGTGGGCAGCCCGAAACCTTGCCAAAAGAGAAAAGCACGAAGTTATCCTTTCTTTTTCGTCACATTTCTCATTCGATAAGGCAGCAGACTTGCTAGGTCTAAAACTAATCAAAATAGGACTCAACAGTCGGTTTCAAATTAACATCAAAGCTGTTGAAAAGGCAATCAATGCAAACACAGTTGCAATTATAGGAAACGCAGGCACAACCGACTTGGGAGTGGTCGATTCTATCCCTGAACTTTCAGAAATTGCTCTAGCCAATGACATCTACCTCCACGTAGACGCCGCATTCGGAGGCTTTGTGCTTCCGTTTCTTGAGAACCTAGGGTTCCAAGCTCCAAATTTCGATTTTAGATTCCCAGGAGTTCACTCAATCACCATCGACCCGCATAAGATGGGACTTGCACCTATCCCTGCCGGAGGAATATTATTCAGAGATTCATCAATCATGAAGTCTATAGGCATGAAGGTCTCTTACTTGGCTGGTGGAGAAACGAATCTGACCACTCTGGTGGGAACTCGGTCAGGAGCTTCTGCAATAGCTGTCTGGGCTTTACTAATGCATCTTCGTAGAGCGGGTTATGAAGCTGTGGTTAAACGTTGCATGAAGCTAACATGGATGCTTGCAGAAGAAGTCCGAGAAATCTACGGAGTGAGCCTTGTAACTAAACCCACCATAAACATTGTTGGAATAAAATCAGACGTTACAGATGTTCAGTTAATAACTAAAGAACTGAGAAAGAAAGGTTTGGCAATCTCCCTCTTCCCCCATCACATTCGAATAGTAATTATGCCGCATACAAAGCCTTCCCACGTTAAAGCTTTCCTTGACGACCTAAGGGAAATAACCAAAAAGTTAAGTTAAATAAAACATCCAAACGAAGGATTTATCCCAAAAATTGTTAAAGTAAAATGGACAGGAATACACGTGCAAATTACCTTGATCAAATGGTGCCGTGACGTTGTTGAAGCTCTTAGTCAGTGTAACGAACAAGAAAGAAGCTTTAGAAGCGCTTAAAGGAGGAGCACACATAATCGACGTTAAGAATCCAAGAGAAGGCTCATTGGGCGCCCATTTCCCCAGAATCATTAGAGAAGTCAGAGAAACTGTGCCAGACAAGGTTGAAGTGAGCGCAACAATAGGCGACCTACCGAACCTTCCTGGAACAGCTTCCTTAGCTGCTTTGGGTGCCGCTGTGTCAGGCGCTGATTATGTTAAAGCGGGACTTTTTGGTGTAAAAAAAGTGGAAGAAGCAGTGAGCCTAATGAAAGAGGTTTGTAGAGCCGTTAAAGATTATAATTCTACCTTAAAGGTGATTGCTGCGGGCTACGCTGATTTTCAAGAAGTTAACTGTCTAAATCCTCTAGAGTTCCCTGCGATTGCACGTAAGACGGAGGCAGACGGTGTGTTAATAGATATGAAAGTTAAAGGACAGAAAAAACTGTTTGACTTCTTAAATGACGACTTGCTGAGAAACTTTGTTGAGGAATCACATAAACACGGTTTAATGGTGGCTCTGGCAGGTGGTTTAGACAAGGGAGACATATCAAGGCTTCTCAATCTAAGAGCAGATGTAGTTGGAATTAGAAGGGCTGTTCTTAATCCTAAGAATCAAGTGAGTGGTGAGGTTCAGAGCACAGCAGTAATGGAGTTCACTAAAATAATTAACCGATATGAAAGTAGATGACTAAAATATAATTTGTGTACAAAGGGTTTTCTCACCTTTCAAAATTGCTTTAATCCTTTCAGGATGTTTCCCGCTAACCACATAGCAATTTAGCCTTGTTTTCAAAAGCATTCTAGGTAAGAATTGGTCAACGCTTGTTCTCCTATTCCTATTTAACAGCCCATTAGCTGACAACTTTTCTATCATTCTAGCGTTCGGGTTCTTTTTAGGGTCTTCTGTGAAAATCCCGTCTACATCAGTGACTAAAATCAGCTTTTTCGCAGGTAACAGACTGGCAATGTGGGCTGCTATGGAATCGGAAGTCACATCCCATGAAGGTTTCAATGGGTCTTTTTGAAACATTAAGTTGGAAGGCAGAATTATGGGTAAAATTCCAGTAGAAGAAAGCTTCTCAGCCTCTTCTAACACATAAGTGGTCTGCGAGTTCGGAGTAACATTCGAGAGGAACAGTCCGAACTGGTCCATGCTGAGAATAGCCATTTTATGCGCAACAGCATCAGACAGATCAAAATTACGGTGAAAATCTCTCACAACGTCAGCAAATTTGCCTCCTCCAGGCACGACAAGCATCCTATAAGATTTTGCAAGTGCCCCCAATTCTTCACATAAAGCAATTAAACTCACAGAGTCTTCAGCCAAACTTCCTCCAACTTTTATAACTACTACCATCTTATGACCTTACCCTCCAGTTTACTCGCCACCATCAAAGCGACACCAACCGAAGTGGAGACGACGGCAGCATCGACACCAAGTAGCTCCTCTAAGTCGATGATTTCTTTGAAACCTGCTTTCTGAGCCGCTTTTCTAGCCAAAAAGTCTCTGCCAAAACCCGTCACTACAACAGGAACATTCATTTTTATATGAGACTTCATCCTGTCATAGACTTGCCTTAACCCATCAGCAATCTGCTTAACCTGTGCCTCATAAATGAAGTTAGCCATCTCAACTATTTCCTCTTCGTCTAACATTTCAATGTCAGCGCAAACTACGCGCGCCAATCTAGCCATAGCTTCTATCCTTGTTGTTCCCCGACCATCCGCGGTTTCTACAGAGTAGTCCTCCTCGTTAATGTTGTCTAAGATTAGATGTACGTCGCCAGACAAGGCAAATAACTCAGATGAAACCCGTGCGATTCCGCCTTTAACAGAGATGAAATTTACGATAGCAGCGACATTCGTACGCAATGCTCCTGTGTAAACTAACTCTCCATTCAAAAGCTTCTCGAGATCGGTTTTGCCAGCTGCAACAACTTTTCCATTAATCACTGGAATTATGCTTGTTGTTGTGCTTCCCACATCGATTACAAAACAATCTTTAATTGACTGAGACACCATCCATCCTGTGGCTGGCCAATTGGCAGCTGCGACTTTAAGAGGCACTTGCCTAGCCTCCTCAATTGACCTCAGGTTTGACTCTGCATCCAGAACGAAAACTGGTGTATTAGGGAAAACCTGCGCCACACTATCGAGGATATGGTTGACTCCTTTCCTTTTTGTCTGATATGCATCGGATAATTCTGCTGTCATGGCAACTCCAACGCCGTCTAACTTAGCGGAACCTGTCAACTGGTTTTTCAGCTTTTCAAGAACAGCTGGAAGCTTTTCCTTGTCTCTTTTCCAGATTGGAAAATATTCTGTTGCGGTTTTAAGTTCTCTAACAGTGGCTTTCCGGGTTTTTATCAAAGCCGCCTTAGTGTTTACTCCTCCTATGTCCCAACCTAGAATATTCACTTTTTCAATCCTCTTGCAACATGTTTATGAGACGTTTTGTAGCTTCATACAGCTTTGTTTTAGCGCTTTTTAATTTGGCGGAATGGGCAATGAGTAGCGCATATGCTGTTTCATCCCCTCCAATGGAGAGTGGAGGCGAGATGATTTCCTCTGACTCACATACTTTATGGAGGATTTTGCTTGGCACGGGTGGAACTGTTACTTTTGAAAAAAAAGCATATCCCGAGTTTTGCACGTTCTCAGGAAGTTCATGTTTCAGCACGGCGTTGACTATTCCTTGGGCTACGTTAAAATTTACGACTTTTCTCAAGCCGATGTAGGATGTTGTAAGTCGGGGGTTAACATCTATAACCACAGGCTCATCATTTGTTAGAACCAAGTCTACTCCAATGTAGCCTCTAAGTCCCTTGAACAATTCTACTGTTTTCTGCGCTGTTTCCAAGGCTTCCTCTAGCAGAGGATGGTGAAGAGGAACTGTTCCACCAGTATAAGCTGAATTAGAGCGGGGTGGTGACAAAGTAACTATTTGTTCATTTAACGTTAGTGGATATGCATTCTTTCCTGTTGAGATTAAACTAACGCTGGAAGCTGTGCCATTAATGAACTTCTGGGCTAAGAAATACCTGTCTAACGATTCTTCCATCAGCTTAGCAAGGGCGCTTTTTATTTGGCGTTCATTTTTTACGATGCTTAATCCTTGGCAACCTACACCGTCTATGGGCTTAAAGATAAGTGGAAAACCTAATTCGCTTACGGTCTGTTTAATTTTTTTAATCTCTTCACAACAGTCAATCATCAAAGTGTCAGGCACCCGTATTCCAATCCTTTTCAACTCATTGTAAAGCGTATATTTGTTGGAGACTTTCTCTATTGCAGTAGCCGCACAATTAAGAGAGATGCTACTAGCCGCTTCAACGCGCTCCACTAGTCTTTGTAATATTTGACTTGATTCTGGCGCGATTATATAAATGGCGTCAACCGATTTGGAGAGCGATGTTAAAGTTTTTTCTAACTCTTCTTTATGAGAAGGGATGATTATGTCGTCGGCGTCAAGTGATGGGCTGAGAGTTATGAGTTTAGAGTCAAGTAGAGTTGTTACAAAGTGTCCAGCGGCTTTAAAGTCTGAGATTAAAGTTCTCAGCATCCCAAAGCCTTCGCTTAAGATGCTTGGCGAAATCTTTCTATCATGGTATCCTGCTGCGGTGATATGTTCATAAATGAGAAGTTTCAAATTTTTACCTCTACACTATCTAATATTTAGAGTGGGGTTCCATGAAAATTATTCCTGTCCTCGACGTTTTAAATAGTGTAGTGGTTCATGGTGTCGGGGGTGAAAGAGAAAAGTATTATCCTGTAAAAAGCGTTTTGTGTGCATCTTCTGATCCAGTGAACATAACTTCGACATTTAGATCACTTGGATTTGACGAGCTTTATGTGGCGGATTTAGATGCAATATTAAACAACAATGCAAATTTTTCCCTCTATAAACAGGTTAAAGCGGTAACTGATGTAAAATTAATTGTTGACGCGGGCATAAACGATTTTGAAAAGGCACGAAAAGTTTTAGAAAACGAGGTTTCAAAGATCATAATAGGCACTGAAACTTTAGAAAAACTAGACTTTGTTAAGGAGGCTGTCAAGCTTTTTGGTAAGAACCGAGTCATCGTTAGCCTCGACTTAAAAGGAGGAAAAGTCATAAGCAGAGACTCTTACATAAAGGAGAAAGCCCCGGTGGAACTCGCAAAGACTTTCCAAGCGATGAATGTTGCCCAAATTATTGTTTTAGACTTAGCAAGGGTTGGAATGAATAAAGGACTTAATCTAAAAATTGTGAAGGAGATTCTTGAGCAAACCAGAGTTGAAGTGTTAACTGGTGGAGGTGTACGAGACATTACAGACTTGGAAATGTTGAGAAATATGGGTGTGTCTGGTGTGCTGGTAGCTACCGCTCTACATAACGGAAGGCTTACAATAAAAAAATTGAAGCAGTCTGGTTTTATTTAATACTTAAAAAGCTACTTCATGGCGCATGCATTTCTATTGGTGACTCATTGATTCCTTTCTTTTAGGTTCCGCTCTTCTCTATTCTAAAGAGATTGCCCACTCTTGTAACTTGGAACTTTACATCTAGAATCTTCTGAGCGAGCCAGAGATTTGTGTCCAGATGCTCAGTAATGGAACGAACAAGATAGGTGGAGTTGCCTGCAGCCAAAGCAACGTAAGGAACCAGCATATCAGCTAAATGCACGTCCACCGTAGCTCCAGCCTTTAACTGCTTGAAAAGGTTTTCAGCAGCTTCAAAACCCACCGCTTCGCTTGGTTTGCGAAGTTCGCCAATAGCGTCTCCTCCCAGAAGAGTGCCAGTGTTGCTTTTTGCCCATAACACTATGGAACTCCCTTTCTGGATAGGGTTGGACGTGTCGTTAACCACTTCGATGTTGGCTTCGAAACCGCGAGCTTTTAGATATTCCTTAGCTGCTTTGGCTTGGCGTTCTGCAACCTTTCGATCTGCTAGAAAAGTGCACACGGAAATTCCGCGCAGTTCTTCTATAGCTCCACGTTCTTCAAGACGTAGTGGATTCAATTTCTGACATGGCTGAACCTCTATGGAAATTTCTCCCATGCCTTTCGGGTAATAACCGTATTTTTGAACAGTTAAGTCTGCCTTCAAGCCCATTCGTTTAAGCATAGGAAGAAGAATATGTTTCAGATAGTTTATTGTAGGCGCATAACGGACGTCAGTGCCGCCTTTAACCACACTTATACGTACGGCGTGTTTAGCAGAGACACAGAGAGGCAGAATGGTCAACAGTAACATGGATATGCTGCCGGCAGTGCCTATCTCAGCTTGTATCTCGCCGCCTGTAACCTCGTCGGCTTTAAACCAGACTTCGCGAGAGCCTAGTGTGGCGCCTTTTATTTCTGCATTACAGATTTTGGCAGCAGTAAGTATAGCTTCAAGATGTTGAGGGCGCAAACCGGGCTGACGGCGTTTTTTGCGGATATTGTATATGTGCAGTGGTTCACCTAGGATGCCTGCTAAAGCTATGGACAGACGTAGGATGGTTCCGCTGCCGCTTTTTTGGCTGCCGTCAACCTCCAACACTCTTAAGCCTCTAGAATTGACCAGTCCCTACTCTAGTTTAAAGGTTCTTCTACCTTAAGATAAGACATGAAGGACAAAACAAATGAAGGAGCATAATGAAACAGTTATGCATGGAGGCATGTTTATTGAGCGAAAAAAAGTTAAGTCAAGAAGAACTGCTACGGCGAATAGATGAACTTCTCAGCGTTTTGAACATGATCTCCAGAGACCTAACAGACATAACAAAGACGTTGAGGAAAAGCGGCGTCCCTGCTCCTACCCCTACTGTTGCACCCGCTGAAGCACAAACAATTGAAAGCATCCAGAAGTGGTTTCCTAAGGATTTAGAGGAGATGTTAACGTTTGAAGACGTGGGAGACTACATTATGATAAAGCCGCGTCAATATCTGGGGTCGGAAAATTTTGCGAAAATAGCGTCTATTGTTCGGGACAATGGTGGAGAATACATTAGTGCTGGGAAGGAGTCACATTTTCGGGTTCCCAAATGACATGGAAAAGAACAAACTTCACCAACAGTGTTTGCATTCTCTTCTAAGTTGAAAGAGCTTCCAAAAAGTCTTTCAGCGCCTTCTTGTGATGAGGAAACCTAACCCTAATAGGTGTAATGGATACACGGTTTTCCTTCTTTATTGTATGTATGTCTGTTCCCGGCTTATCATCGGGATAGCCGGATAGAACCCATCCTCCAATTTTGTATCCATCTTTCCGCTTCGTGTAGATGTCGTGGTACCCTTTATATGAGAGGTCAGTGAGTTCCACATCTATTGATTTGGCGGTTTCAGGCACGTTTATCGAGATAATATCCACGTCAGGAGGCATGCCCTTTTTCAGCACGTATTCAGCGGCTTTTTGAGTGATAGTGGCGGTTAACTCTAACTCTTCAGGTGTAACAGAGTTTTTCCATAACTGCCTTTCCAGAATTTTTCGCACGCAATAAGAAACGCCTATGGCGGGAACATTATGAATAGCGGCTTCCAGCGCAGCGCCTAAAGTGCCAGAATTCAAGAAATCATCAATCCCCAGGTTTGGACCCAAGTTTATTCCAGCTACAAGCAGGTCAGGAGAGCGTTTCAGAATTTTGTTTACAGCCAGAAGAAAGGCATCGGCGGGTGTGCCAGTTATAGCGTATGCTTTTGATTTATCGCTAAGTTGTGTCTCCTTGATTTTTATGTAATAAAGTGTAGTTAGGGCTTTTCCGATACCGCTTGACTCTTTTTCTGGAGTAACAATGATCACTTCGCCTAGTTTTTCTAACTTCCGTTTTAGAGCGAGTAAACCGATGGATTGTATTCCGTCGTCGTTGATTAACAGGATTGTAGGCATAATGAACCGCTCAGTTTGGACTTGACTTTGAAGTTTTCCTTCAAAATAAACTTTTGTGCAACAAATAAAAACGTGTCAGAGTATGCGTCTATATCCATAACGTATTCTGAAGCCTTTGAGTTCACCAGTGTAATGTTCCCATCGAACTTCAACATGTTTCACTCTAGCTCCTGAGGGACCTTTTCTGCAAAACTCGATAAGTCTTTCCACGTCATCTTTTTCCCCCTCAAAAACAGCTTCAACTCTTCTATCTGACAGATTTCGCACCCATCCGGTAACGTTTCTTTTGTTTGCTTCACGTCGGGTTTCAACTCTGAAGAAAACGCCTTGGACTCTTCCGCTGACAAAGACATGGGCTCTAACTTTTGCCATTTCTCTTCAGCATAACGTGTTAAACAATAAAACCTTAAATATTTGTCATCTGTAGAAGGAGTTTCTACGATTTAAGAAACGAAGAACCCCCAAAACTGTTTAATTGATAAGAACATATACGATAGGCGGAGATTCATGTTGACTAAAATTCGCATTCCTATAATCATCGTGAACTTCAAAACTTATTCACAAGCTACTGGAAAAAAAGCTGTCGAACTCGCTAAGACCGCAGAAAAAGTCAGCTTAAAAACTGAAGTTTGCATAGGCTTAGCTCCTCAATTCGTCGACATCATGCCAGTCGCTAACGCCGTGTCCCTTCCAGTTTTTGCACAACACATAGACACAATAAAGCCAGGCAGCTTCACTGGACACGTTTTAGCCGAATCAGTGAAAGAAGCTGGAGCAGTGGGAACATTGATCAACCACTCGGAAATGCGGTTGAAACTCGCCGACATTAACGCAACTATTGCGAGGACACGCGAAGTTAACTTAACTTCAGTGGTTTGCGCGGATAGCGCTGCTGTGAGCGCAAATGTAGCTGAGTTTAAACCCAACATGATTGCTGTGGAGCCGTCTGAATTAATTGGAACAGGGATTCCGGTGGCTAAGGCTAAGCCTGAGGTGGTTACTGGGGCAGTTGAGGTGGTTAAGCAAATAAACCCTGATGTTGTGGTTCTGTGTGGAGCGGGGCTAACAAAAGGCGAGGATGTGGCTGCTGCTCTGAGACTTGGAACACAAGGGGTTTTGGTGGCAAGCGGCATTGTGAAAGCGCAAGACCCATATAAGGTGTTGTTAGATTTTGCAGAAAATTTAACTGTTAAATGAATGCTGCTAGGAATCGTTCACTGAAATCTGCTGTCTCATAGAAGTTTTCTCCTCAAATTTTAATGCAACTTGAATTGATATAAACGAATCAAAGTAAAGAAAGGAGGTGAGAAAATACTATACATTATATATTTCAACTTGAAGAACGGTGTAAGCAACGAGGAGGAATTTGTCAAAAAGTCAAAAGAGCTGGCGGGTTATCTTAAAGGCAAGGTAAAAGGACTTGGGTCTATGAAACTATATCGGCACCACAACGGTGCGAATCCAAGGTATTACCAAACGCATATGGAGATGAAAGATTACGGCACATGGGATAGGTTCTTTGCCTTCGTTGAGAAGGACACTAAGGCGGCGAGGCTCTTGCAGGAATGGCGGAAAAGATTAATAGACTTGAATACACACTTTGACGAATTCATTGTAGAAATACCTTTGTAAACGTCAACTTTCGAAGTCGGCAACTCAATCCATCTTTCCTTTTTCAGGATAGTTAAGCCTTAGTTTTTCCTCACAAAATTAATCCTGCTCTCAGAACCTCAGAATTTCAGAATCTTCAAAACTCAATTCATTATGTGTGCCTTAGATTATTAATGCAACTATCATCTAATGTATCTCTGATTAGCCTACTAGAAAATTGTTTCACAAGTTATTTATGCAAAATAGAAGATATGTGTGAACACTGTGGGATGTATCATATTGTAAGTCTGTCCCTAACAGCCGAGGTGGGGCTGTGAAAAATATACCAATAATTTGAGGAGAGTGTTAGGATGAGAAATAAGGTTATAGCAATTTCTGTTTTATTCATGTTAGCATCTGTAGCAGTGCCGATAATGGCAAAACCTATTGGACCCCAAAAAGCAGCGGGAAAGAACCCAAATCTCATGTCCACTCCTGAGGGAGTGGAAATTCTCTCTCCCAGCGGAGGATTCCAGTCATGGACGAATGACACTGAATTTTGGTATACGGACTTCATGAATGGCCTTGATGCGTCAAAGGCTAAAATCCCCAATGCCCTCGCTCTTACGATTGCAGACATAATTGAAATGATGACCGACCCTGAGGTTGCACTAGAGGCTGAGAACAAGTGGGGCTATATCTCGTACGAGGTTCTTGTGGACCTGTTCATTTTGGAGGGGTATTCTCCGGAAGAAGCCGAAGAAACGGCAGCAATGTGGCCAGAAGGAGTATACGTAAGGTTTGTGAATGTGGCGAAGTAAAGACGACATAATTCTTTCCTTTTCTCCTCATTTTTTGTAGAATCTGCACCATTAAGTACCATGGCCTTTTAGTCCGTCAATACACAGAGAAACAGAGGTAGAGTAACACCGATGATATGAGTATCAAATAGTATTAAGTAAACATAAATATCTGATTGTAGCATATTGTTTTTGGGACAATGTCTAATTGTGAAAGATGTGGAAAATACATTTCAGGTTTAGAAGCTGAGAGATACAATAACCATTGTTATAAATGCTATCGCCAATGGCTACGGGAAATGACTCCTTTCTTTCTGTTTGGGGGAAGAGTTGGAAGAAAAGGAGTTCGTGTACCTATACCACATCTGGCGTTTCTCAAAAAACCTTTAAACAAAAGGAAAATGCACAACGAACAAACCAAGAAAATTCTAACACGCAAAATTTGCGGACATTTTCAGCTAACCATCGATAGCATTTCAAAAGACCCATACAGCAATGAATATCGTGTCGTAACGAAATGCCCCAAATGTAAAGATTTCGAAATCAACCATGTGTCTAAAGAAGTGTTTGATAAATTAGACCTTGAAAACTATGAATAAGAATTTCTCTTAAACAAGCAACTAAAGAACCAGTTAAATGCTTAAGTATTTAGTTGTAAATTATATGCTTCCACAAGAAAATAATAATGATAACTCAAACAACTGATTAATCCTACGCAGAAAACGTGACAAAAGTATAGAGTGGTTCACCATTGAAGGTTGAGGCTGAATGCGCTGCCTGTGTTCTTCAGCGAGGTTACTTAGAAACAGAAAAGGCAACAGACGATATGTCTCTTCAATTTAAAACAATGTCCGCTCTCATAAATCTCCTAATCAAAGAGTTCAAGTCCACCGCAGTTGCAGCTTACTTAGGCACACAGAGAGACAGAATAGTAAAAGAGGTAACAGGTAATCTGGACCCTTACGCGAAAACTAAGCAAACAAGTAATCAGAAAGCCGTGGAAATTCTTCCATCAGCTAAAGACCTAGTTTTAAACGGTATCTCAGAAGAATCTAAGTTTAGAAGAGCATGCTTATGCTCCATCGTAGGTAACATTATAGAATTTGACATCCCAGACCACACCTTCGAATTCGATGATCTGGAGAAGCTTATTCGGGGGGCAGAAGAAGACCTAGCCATCGACGAAATCTCAGAGATTTTCAACCAAGCAAAAAAAGCGAAGAGAATCATATATTTAACCGACAACGCTGGAGAAATAGCTTTAGACACACTGCTCGTTCAAGAACTAAAAAAGTTTGGAACAAACGTCACTGTGGCGGTTAAAAGCAAGCCGATACTAAACGATGCCACGATTGAGGACGCTAAATACGTGGGCATGCACAATGTTGCAGATAAGGTGATTACCACTGGATCAGACTCTGTTGGGTTAATACTCGAAGAATGCTCCGAAGAGTTCTTGAAACTCTACAACTCAGCGGATTTTGTGGTGGCGAAAGGCATGGGGCACGCTGAAACACTCACAGAAATCAACCTGAAAACTCCACATGCATTATTATTGCGGACAAAATGTTGTCCAGTTGCCAACTATTTTGGTGTGGCGAGGAATAAGAATGTTGCTAAACTGATGATGCCTTAACCTAAAACCGTTAAGGCAAAAAAAGGTATTCAATGAGAAGGATGATCGCTATGAAAAATGACTTACCAAAAATCCACTTCAGATCAAATGTTCTTTCTGATTTCAATAAAGCAATTCAAATGGAGTGGATATTAACCAACGGTTTAGGCGGATACGCCTCCTCCACAGCGCTGGGAATCAACACCCGAAAATATCATGGTCTTCTCATCGCTGCCTTAAATCCGCCCGCAGAACGAAAGGTTCTCCTCACAAAACTGGATGAAGAACTCCACATCAGTGGCAAAACCTACTCAATTGGATCAAACGAGTTTGACTACGGCATTCAACCAGAAGGTTACCGTTTTCTCTCCGACTTCTCCCTTGATCCCTTCCCCACCTACAGATATGTCACAGACAAAGTTCAGCTTCAGAAAAAGATTTTCATGCCATATGGAAAGAACGCCACTGTGATAGATTACGAACTCTTCAACTCCACCAAAGACATGGTGAATATTCGCATCTTTCCTTTAGTAAATTATAGACACTTCCACGCCGTCACAGATAAAGAAAAGCTAAATTGGGAGTTTGTTCAAAAACCCGTCAACCAAGTGGTAATTGTTTATCCGTCTATTCCACCGTCCAGCTTAATCATTTCTTCAAGTGATGGAAAATATCTCGTAGGAAAAGGCAAATGGATCAAGCGGATGCATTTACGAGTGGACTATTCTCGGGGAGAAAGTTGCAAAGACGACTGTTTTCAGCCAGGATTTTTCGACCTTAACGTGGGTTCTGAAGAGAAAAAGAAGTTCCTTATTGTTGCGACAGCTGGAAAAACCGAGATGGAAACCAAACACGTTTTTTCCTCGATTAGTGAAGACTTTGATGCTTTGCGCCATCAAGCGCTGAAACGTCAAGAAGATCTGCTTGGAAAGTTCCAAGAGCACTACGGTGACATCAAGACGGAGGATTGGCTTAAATGGATGATTTTAGCAGCAGATTCCTTCATCGTAAATCGAGAGTCAACTAAGGCAAAATCAGTCATCGCTGGGTATCATTGGTTTGAAGATTGGGGAAGAGACTCGTTGATTTCGTTGCCAGGGCTAACGCTGGTAACGGGAAGATTTGAAGATGCAAAACAGATTTTGTTGACTTTTAAACATTACTGCCGCAGAGGCATCATCCCAAATCGATTTCCAGACAACGCTGGAGAAAATCCAGACTATAACACAGTGGACGCCACCCTCTGGTACTTCAATGCTGTTCTTCAATACCTCAAATACACAGGAGACCTCGATTTTGTCCATAAGCAAATGTGGAATCTCTTAAAGTCGATTGTTGAGTATCATTGTCAAGGAACATTCTATAACATACGCTTAGACCATGACGGATTAATTGCGCACGGTCCACAGCTGACGTGGATGGACGCCATGATAAACAATGAAGCTGTTACGCCCAGAGATGGAAAAGCTGTGGAAATACAAGCGTTGTGGTATAACGCCTTAAAAACCATGGAACTACTCGCAACCCACTTTAACCAAAAAGAGCAAGCAGAAGAATACTCTGCAATGGCAGAAAAGGCTAAAGAAAGCTTTGTAAAAAAGTTTTGGAACCCACAAGCAGGTTGGTTGTTCGATGTGGTAAAAGATAGGCAACAAGATGCTTCCTTACGACCAAACCAGATAATCGCGGTGGCATTAGATTTTTCCATGCTCGACAAAGCAAAGGAGGAGAAGATTGTTGAAATTGTTTGGAAAAAGCTTTTCGCCACCTATGGACTGAAGACTCTATCAGAAGAAGACTCACGTTATGTTGGAAAATATCGGGGAGACTGGAACCACCGCAACAACGCGTATCACAATGGAACCGTGTGGGCTTGGCTCCTCGGACCCTTCACCACCGCTTTTTTGAAAGCAAAGAATTATGAAGAGCACTGGCGTGAATTTGCTCTCAACACCTTTTTACAGCCTCTCTTCCAGAAGGAAACTTTGCAAGCTGGGCTTGGGACAATAAGTGAAATTTTTGACGGTGATCCGCCTCATACATCTCGTGGTGGCATAGCGCAGGCTTGGAGCGTAGCAGAGCCGTTGAGAGCTTTTATAGAAGATGTAATGTTGAAAAGACCGACTTATGAACGAAGAATCTTGGGAAA
>CAYFTS010000059.1:0-8955 GCA_964346135.1 uncultured Candidatus Bathyarchaeia archaeon
GAGTGGATAGCTGTCTTGATTGTTGGTATCTATTACGTGTGGAGTGTCCCCTATTCCATCGTTATCAGCATCTACACCAGTATAGTCGCTCCAGTAGTTGCCACCAGAAGGATATCCATCATCCCAAACACTTGTCGAACCCACACTAACCACCTGCTTACCGTTATCCACGAAGTTATTATGGTAAAATTTGTTGTTAGAAGAATCTGCAAGCGAGATACCATAACGGATGATTTTTGTTATGTTGTTTTCAGTGATGCTGTTGTTTGAAGATCTTCCAAGATAAATACCATACATGTTGTTTGATACGTTGGTCCCATGTATGGAGTTGTTATAAGACAAGCTTAGGAATATGCCAGCATGCATGCTATATGTTATGACGTTACCAATCAGTTGGTTGTTGAAAGACTGACTCAAAACGAGGCCACCTCTGTTCGATGTTATGTTGTTTTCTGAAATTTTGTTGTCAGAAGAAACTGTGACGTATATGCCACTACCTTTGTTTGCTGTTATGTTGTTTCCTGATATGCTGTTGTTTGAAGAATGCCAGAGCATGACCCCATAATCATTGTTTGTTATGCTGTTGTCAGTAATCCTTGAATTGTTTGTGTATGCGAGTAGAAGCCCTTGCCCATTGTTTGTTAGGTTTAGGTTTTCAACCGTTGCATTGCTGCAGTCTATGAGAGCCAAATATCCGACTTGTGGGTGTGTTGCGGGCTTTATTATAAAGTCCTTCTGATTTAACAGGTAATAGACGGGCTTCGCATCAACCAAGTTTGAAGCATCAATTAAATGCATAAAATGACTTGGTTCATCACCTTCAACATAAAAGTTGAATCTATTACCATTCATCACATTTTCAGAGAGAAGGTTGTTAGAAGAAAAGACGAGATCTATACCATGTTTATTGTTTGTTATGTTGTTTGCAATAATCCTGTTATTTGAAGAATTCCAGAGCAAGATGCCATATGAACTGAATCTATTACCTGTTATGTTGTTCTCAAAAATGGTGTTGTCAAAAGAATCATGGAGGATAGAAATGCCATTGTCGTTGTTTGCGATTATAGCGTTTCCGGAAATAGTGTTGTTAGAAGAACCAGCAATCTGGATGCCATCCTGATTGTGAGTTTTTATGTTGTTTCCTGAAATGGTGTTGCCAGAGGTATCAAAGACCCAAATGCCAGAATCATTGTTGGTTATGTTGTTTCCTGAAACAATGTTGAAGTTAGAATCGTTGACCTCGATGCCAACCTGCACGTGGTCTTTTATGTTATTTCGTGATATAGTGTTGAAGCTTGAAGAATAAGACAGGTAGATACCTTCAAAGTTCTTCTTTATGCTGTTTTCTGAAATAATGTTGAAGTTAGAAGAGTGTGAGAGCCTGATACCAGCGAAGGCATTTGCCGTAATGTCGTTTTTCGTTATTGTTGAGTTTGTCGTGTTGACCAGTAACACGCCCTGCCCATTGTTAGCGAGAGTTAGGTTTTGGACGGTTATTCTGGTGCAGTTTACGAGAGCTACATATCCACCATCGAATGGAACGTTTCTGTCGTGCTGGCTAATCCAGTAACAGACTGATTTGCCATCGACTGTGTTCGAGGCATCAGCATCATTTACAAAATCTGAAAGGGATTTTCCTCTAATGACGAAGTTGTATTTGTTATTAGCCATGTTGTTGCCTTTGAATATGTTGTTTGGAGAGTTCAAGAGGTAGATGCCATAATCATTGTTTGTTATATTATTCTCAAAAATAGTGTTGTTAAGAGAATAGTAAGAGTAAACGCCATACCTGTTATTTGTCATGTTGTTGCCAGAAATGTTGTTATATCTTGAAGAATCCTCGAACCAGATGCCAAAACTGTTGTTTGTTATGTTGTTCCCAGAAATAGCGTTGTTAGAAGAACCGTCGAGAAAGATGCCGTAATCGCATGTTTTGATTTCCACATTCTTGATTGTTACGTTGATTCTCCCAGTAAGGTCGATTCCTATTCCAACCCCTGTTCGCTGAAGGGTATAGCCATTCCCATCTATTACTACGTTATTCGCAGTAACGACTATCTTTTCGTAAATGTTTGAAGAGAAGGTGTAGTCAGAACTTATGTAAACGGTTTCACTCGCTCTAATTAGGCGAATGTAGGGCGCTAACTTTAACACACTAAGTAATAGGAATGCCAGTGTTATTCCAGTAACTATTTTCCTGTTCAACTATTGCCTTCTCCTCTCTCCGTTGTTCATGGTTCATCTTCTAAACGATAAGACAAAACCATACAGTTAGACAAATAGCTATAATCAACATTTAATCCTTATGGAACAATCTACTAGTAGCACAAAAATAGGAAACATAGGCAGAATAACACAAATGACTTCACCGTTTTTTCTTTCTTATTCTTTTACCCTTGATTTTCTTAACGATGTCTACTTGTTCTGTTGGAAAATAATGTGGCATAGTATTGTATGAACTTGGAGGCATCTGTTTCTTAGTCTTCTTTTTTCTTTTCGGCATAAACTGTCAAACATAGCTAGAACATTTCTCCTTAAAATTATTAATGAGAGGAAATTTCCTATATTAATAGATTTTTAATGTAACTTGAATGAGGCAACTTTTTATGTAGTGATTGGTTTAACTTTGGTGGAGACCAAAAATGGTACATGGCGGAATGATTTCTGGAGCTGGATCAACGGCAGGACTGTATATACTTATCATTTCTACTAGATCGGGAAGAAGGACTTGGACTCGAGGAATTGGAATGGATACACCTGACCTAGTGCGAAGAAGACTAGCGAAGCCTGCTCATTTTGAAAGGAGTCTTATGAACCGTATTGTAAAAAGAGAACTTAAACACATATCTAGAGGTGAAAAAGGCTCTCTTCAAAACTTCTTAAGATTCTCCTATAACGCTCTTAGAAGAAGGCACTTGACTTTAAGAAAAACAAGAGATTACACTCTGAAAGAACTTATTGGAAAAATTAAGAAAGCTTACCCAGATTTCATTCCAATATACGACAAAGATTACTTCAAGATATGATTATTCATGTATGTATGATGAAGTGAACACTACTCAACTATTCTTTTTCTAAGATTTTGAAAAGTGGAAGTTACAAATATTGAGTTTTTTCCCAATATTTCTCCTTAAATTATTAAGGATAGGAAAAGTCCTATATTAATAAACGCACGAAAAAAAGAGTTAAGAATTTTATCCCTAAATAAGATTTTTGATTCTTTGTGCTTCTGCTATTAGATAGTTTGCTGTTAGAAACCACAGTTAGTCTACGAATGCGCGCGAATTACAAAACTAACATTTTTGACATTTTATTGATTCAAGATGAATGCCTTACTATGCAAAATTTTTTAAACAGGGGTATAATCGGAATCTAGAGGGCACACATTTGGAAATCCCAAAATGTGAGAGTTGTGGAAAAATTGCGCAGTATAGATGTGCAATTGATGGAAAATATGTATGCTGTTTGTGCGCACGATTCGTACCCGTTAGCAAAGATCACGTAGTCAAGTTTTCCGAGGGCAAAATAGAAATTAAAATCCTCGACAAAATGAAACAAGACCCCAAAGAAAGAACTTTGTTTGAAGCTTTAGAAGACTTAACGGGTTGCCCGCCCCCTCAGAAGATCGACCTAGAAACCGAATGGAAACCCTGGGAAGGCTATGTCTACGGACACAAAGAGTACAAAGTAAAAACCATGGCAGTTTACGTGGACGGAGAAAATGCAGGATACCTGGACTTCTTGTTCACAATTGACCCTGAAGAAGAGATGGCTATTCAATTCTGGGAGATGGCGATACACCCAAAATTCCAAAACACAGGCGTGTTTTCAGCAATGATCAAAAAACTCAAAGAAATCGCGAGAAAAAACAACGTGAAAAGACTATACGTATCTCACGAAAACGACAACTTACCCGCAATCAGTGCGGAATACGCTCTAGGTGGCAAGATTCTATATGTAGAAGAAATAGAGGATGGTCGCAAACGAAGATTTTGTGTCCCGAGAAGAAACGACCTAATATTCGTGCATGAACTAGGGACGACGAAAGCAAATTCAAGTCTCTAAAGCTAACCTGTGTTTCTATCCGATGCACACATACAAAAATCAAAAATGTTAGGAAGATGTTAGGTTTAAAACTAACATCTACCATCATTTTCGTGTCTAATTCAGTGCGCGCGCAATGAAGTTGGCTTTGTTGCATGCATACTAAATTATTGTAAGGTATCTTAGGAATTATAGGTCATTCAAAATTCAATTGATGATTCTTCCAAAAGTCATAAAAATTGATATATATTGAAGATTGTATCAATATGTGATGTGAAATGAGAGAACTAAAACCATTGGATAGGAAGATTCTGTTTGAGTTAATGAAGAATGCTAGAACAAGCGACAGAATGTTAGCTAAAAATTTGGGTTTATCCCAACCTACTGTTTCAAGAAGGAGGGTATTTCTCGAAAGAGAATTGATTGACGGCTACGCTGCTATTCCAAAATGGAGTAAATTTGGCTATGAAATACTTGCGGTCATACTGGTTAAAGCTCAACTAAAGTTCGCATCAGAGAAAGAGAGAAACGATGCAGTTGACAGGGCAACTAAATGGTTGTCTAAACAATCTAATGTTATTTTCGGAAGTGAATGTCGAGGAATGGGAATGACCGGCATAATGATTTGCCTTCACAAGAACTATGCAGATTTTGACGAATTCATGAATCAGCATAGGCAACAATTGGGGGACTTATTTGAAGATGTCCAAACTTTTGTTGTGAATCTCACCGGAAAATCCGTTTATAGACCGTTCCACTTCAAATATTTAGCTGAAGCAGAATGAACCTCAAAACATAAGGTAAAGGATTTCAGCATCTCTTTGTTATACCCCCATTTATGATAGCAGCGTTGCATGCATGCATCCATCAGACAGAGCAGCCCTCCTCTAGATACAAGGCTCTTGCTCTATTCAGGCATATCTTATGCGAGTGACTATTTAAAATTCTCGACACAACGACAACTCATGACGTGGAGAGATAAGGGTGAAGATGAAGGATATAGCGCGCGCATTATTACATACAAGAAATAAAAATACTATACCAAACTCTCCCAAACAGGATTAACGGAATTCTATCCATCAACAACAGGTATATGAAATCATTGACATCTTTCAAAAGTGAAGTTTCCAAGCGGCACAACTGATCATCCAATAAATAAATCGGGTAAGAGAAAGATTCTAGTTAGTGTTTGGGATTTTGGCGCCACTCATCCTCAGAGTGAACGTTCACATTATTTGTGTAATGATCACCCTGCTAAGATGCGCCCTTCTCTTGCTAAAGCTATTTTGCAATTGTACGGAGAAAGTCCTGTTCTAGATCCCATGGCCGGCAATTAAGACAACACACTAATGCACGCATGTAATATATGAGAAATTTATATGTTGTATATGTAGAAAACTATGAACTGTGAGAGGAAAATGAGGGTACAAAAAGTGGTTATTGTGATGGAAATTGCATTATGTGTAACTTTACTTTTTTTTTGGCTTTTTTTTCTTTATTGATGGAATATCGAGCCTTGTCATTAGCTCTGGCGGAAGTTGATATGGGTTAGAGTATTGGATAACGTTTTTTGGTGGTTCCTTGATAGCCGCGGGGATCATCGTTGTCTCGAACCTTTTTGAAGCTTGGAATCCAAGGCTGATTACTACGGTGAGAATTATATCAAGCGCAATTCTGTTCTCCAGCGGTTTAATCTTCATCATCTCAGGTGGATTTTTGGTGGATCTCTTATTGGTGATGATTGGCGCACCCATAATGATCGCGGGAGGTATCACTCTCTTAAGGACAGTGAGAAGGTGATTTATTTGGATAAAAAAGGAAGGTTTGAGCAGATGTACGTCACTTGTCAACGGAAGCCATACTCATGCTCAGCGTCCTGTCCACACTGGAGCCGTCACTGCCATGACACCCTCTCCGCCGAATGCATCCGCTGCCAGGACATTGGAGAGGCTTGACGCAGTGCTCACTCTTACATAGAAGTAGTGGGCAGTATCAGAGGTCAAGGTAATCGTCCAGTCGACGACGGCACTATCGACATCCAGGCTGGCAACGACTTCCCCGCCGTCCGAGACTATCTCAACCAACGTAATGGCATCGCCGTCCGGGTCTTCAATGTGAACGGAAACTTCATAAGCAGTCATTGGCGAGAGGGTTGATCCCATGACCTCCCCGTTCAGCGTGTAATAGATGCGCAGGTTCTTGTCCAGTGTCGCGTAACCCCTGCTGGCGCTCATGGCTTCGTACAAATCCGCTGGAGTCAGGCTGGGTGCCAGCAAAACTGTCCTCATCTCGTAGCCTGAGATCCAGTTTGGAGAGTGGGTATCGGAGTTGGCCGCCGGCATCACGTGCCAACCCTTGTCAAGCGCCATGATGTAACTCGATTCGGTGTAGAACCAGTCGTCGTTCCACACCTCGACTATGCCCATACCCTTGTCGCGTTCTTCAGTCCAGAAGTCGAAGTTGACGAAGTTGCTGGAGACATAGGTGGGATGATTCCACTGACCGATCGCTCCAGGCTGCGTCGCGAGCCAATCATAGAAGATTTGGAGGGCGTCAAAACGATTATAATGGTTTCCAGGGTTCTCAGCTGTCGCAGCGTCGTTGATTTTGGGCGGAAAGTTGGGAGTATTGTACACGTTTATCTCCCCGAGTCCAGCCATCCAATGCTCGTAACCTGCCATGGCGACGAAATCGTCTGAGGTATAGTAATCAGCTGCCAGCAGCGTATCCGCCCATTCCTCTGGAGTGAGGTAGTTGTCGTAGCAATCGTGGTCGGTGACCGCCATGAAGTCGGCACCAGCAGCCTTAGCGGCTGCGAAGGCGTCCCAAGGCGTACCTTCCCACGCATCGGAGTATATCGTATGTGTGTGCAGGTCTCCGAAGTACAAGTTATATTTGACTTTTCTTTTACTTGCAAAAGCGACATTATTATAGACGAGGGATCCAAGCAAGACGGAAACTATTACAACAGATAGAGTTGTCAAGTATTTCTTCTTAACCACTATATCACCTCCCTTCTCCTTTCACGGTTTATGAAACAGTGAGCGTTATTTCAAGAAAAGTATTTAACAATTTATTAGGTTGTATTCCATAAGATTCTTCTGCGCGCGCATGCGTTGTCTTTCAGCAACAAATTTACAACTTCTATTTCCTCGTACGTCTTTTTGCAAGTGTATATACCAAGGCAATTCCAAGTAATGCTCCAATGATGTTAAAGGTTGTGAACAAAGTAAGCAGAAAGATGAAGAATGTCTCTCCAGTGTTAAAAAATGGAAAATCAAGAAAATAAAACAAAGGTATTCTTCCAGACACGTGAGGATAGCTGAATAAGCCGTTGACTATCGAAACCTTTGTATCTGCAAGAAATAGATTGAAGGAAACGGATCCTGTAACAGGCACACCTCTTAAAGCTATTTGTGCATACTGCTCGTGATATACACTCATGTGTAACGGGTAAGACAGTCTTGATAATGGAAAATATCCATCAAACTCTCCACGATGAAAATCTTGGTTAGTAATGCTAGGAGTCCAAACGCTCCAAATGGAAACAAAAGCAAGGAGAAGGGAAAATAGAAAAGCGAGAGAAACAACTATAATCCAATCTTTTCTCCCAGATGTCTTCTTCAAAAACAAAAAAGGGAAAGTGAAACAAACAATTATGATGAGCGCTAGAAGCACCATCTGTCACAGCATAGAACAACGTGAAGGCCTGATATAATTCTATTTTTTAGAACAGCATGCGCGCGCAAGGAGATATATTCTTTTAACCAGAAGAGCCCTAATCGCTGAAAGCTTCTCATCCGTTAGAACGCGCCTAACACGATCCTCAACTAAAGGCAACTATTCATCTCCGTTTAATGTGGCTATACATGCACACTCTAGCAGTGTATAAACCAGATCTCAGTGTTTAGAATCTCAGCGATCAGTTAAATCTGATCAAAGATTCTTCCCTAAGTCATAAAGAAATCCAAAAAAATACATCTTAGTGACAAGGAGTATGCATGCTAGAAATCCTTGTGGGTGTTCAACTTCCTTGACCTAAAAGAACGTAACCCAATGAAACGAGGGACACTCTCACAATACTCCTCGTATTCTCTTCCAAATTCCTGTCTCAACCACGGTTCTTCAACGAAACTAGTTAGAATGATCAATAGGCTGCCAAGTATGACCACTGTGAATGCATAGAGAGAATTGAAAGCAACCGCAAGTCCTGTAAACAACAGAATGAATGCTAGGTACTGTGGATTTCTTGAGTATCCGTACGCTCCTTCTGTGATTAACTTGCCTTTCAGCCCCCACGAACTGCTGATACTCAAAGTTCGTATGGCCCAAAGGAGAATTGTCGTCCCCGCAGCTATCAAAACTGTTGCGAAAACGAAACGCAGCCAATGGGTTAGAAAGAACGTATTCCAATCAAGAATTCCTAAAACAATAGCAAAAAGTCCAGTCGCATAGAAACATGCGTTGAAGAAAATGTAAGCATACCAGTACTTCCGGGAACGTTTCTTTGGAGGAGGCCATATTCTGTGCTTTGGGTAGAGCGATGATACTATCAAGGCTACGCCAAGCAGGGCTTCAAGAAATAGAGTTATGGCAAGTAGTGCAATCACGATATTCATAACAGTATCAATCTCCTGACCCGTTGACTATTGCGAAATACATTCATCTCAATTGCCCATGGATAAAAGCGTTTCCTTTATCCTTTCAATCCTGAAGCGATGTAATGTGGGAGCCGGGGAAAGAAGGGAAGTGGTTGATGCGTCTCAATTGCGCGCGCATTATTCAATAGAATATAGCATCCCAACATTTCTTATGATAATGTTTCGTTTTCTTATTGCTGTTGGAAATCAACTCCTGGCCCTCTCGTATCGGCTCGCCACACTTCCTACACCTCTCGTTGAGCTGCCTGGT
>CAYFTS010000060.1:0-1699 GCA_964346135.1 uncultured Candidatus Bathyarchaeia archaeon
TTAAGAGAGGATTAGGTCCTAAAGCGATCATTAACCAGACAGCGGACCCAGTGGTTGTTGTTGGAGCCATTATCGCTGAGATTCCCATGGTTGATCAGGTTGACATTCAACAGATCGGAACAGGTGACGATGTGGAGGTTGATGGTAGCAAAGGAATAGTTAAGGTTGTGAGGAAGGAGCAGAAGTAGAGTGCATCTAACTAGAGAAGAGGAAAAAGTGTACGATGGCGAGTACGGTTGGGCAAATCAGGTTGCAATGAAGATTCTCGTTCGTTTAGGCGACTTGTTCGGAGCCACCAAGTTGATGCCCATTAAGTCCGCTCATATCTCTGGAGTATCCTACAAAACTTTAGGTGATGCTCCCATCGACTTTCTTAAAGCTTTTGCAAATGCAGGTGCAAAGGTGCAGGTGCCTTCCACGCTCAATCCGTCGACCTTTGACACTGATTACTTAGCCAAAAGTTTTCCTCAAAAGTACAGAGCTCAGCAGTTAAGCATAATCGATTTGTACAAGAAAATGATGGTTAAACCCGTCTTTACGTGCACGCCTTACTACATACGCGAGCCACAACCGAACTCTCATCTTGCGTGGGCTGAATCTTCTGCGTCAGTTTACGCCAACTCAGTTTTAGAGTCTTGGACAAACAGGGAGGGTGGTCCAAGTGCGCTTGCAGCGGCGCTTATAGGAAAAACATCCAACTACGGTGTTCATCGAGCTGAAAATCGTCAGGCGGATGTTCAGGTTAAGGTTGAGGATGAGCTTAGAAACCAGATGGAATTCGGAGCGTTAGGAATCTGTGTTGGAAAACTGTTGAAAGATAAAATTCCTGCTTTCCAAGGACTGCCCCACTATACGGATGATTGTTTGAAACAGCTCGGCGCTGGATTGGCTTCAAGCGGAATGTCAACCATGTTTCATTATAAAAAACCCTACGCAGAGAGAAAGCTGGAAACTGTTTCCATTGAAACAAAAGACATAGAGAACACGATTGAAAGGCTGTCCACCACAGGGGAAGCGCCACACTTAGTTTTCATCGGATGCCCCCACTGCTCCTTGAATGAAGTTCGAAACGTTGCTCAAGTTTTAGAAAGAAAGAAGGTGAGAGACGACACAAAACTCTGGGTGTGTACTTCTCGCCATGTTAAGGGGAAAGCGGAAAAACACGTTAGAAAAATTGAAAAAGCGGGTGGACACGTGCTCTGTGATACTTGCGCCGTTGTCACGTGGATAAATAAGCTTGGAATAGAAGCTGTGATGACTAATTCGGCGAAAACAGCTTATTATGCGCCTACTTTAAACAAAGTAAACGTACGTTTAGCTTCTCTAAACCAGTGCGTCAACACAGCTTGTAGTTAAAGAATAAAGTTGCAGAAGCCTAACGGTAGCTTTTCTGGTCTCTGGCTCTCGCGCTTGGACCACCAAACTTTTTCGGCTCTTTCCGCCTGGGGTCACCGGCAATCATGGTTCGGTCATACTCTGCTAAAACGGTTCTAACATGCCTGCTTTTCGTCCAGTTTATTAACGCCCTAGCTATGGAGGTGCGCACGGCTTCAGCCTGCCCCATGAAGCCTCCACCAGAAACTTTAATGTCCATGTCGAGTTGTTTCCAAATTTTCTCGTCGATTTGAAGCAAAGGCTCCATAATCTTCTTTCGAGCGATTTCTGGCTCTAAAATTTCAAGCGGCACCTTATTTATGCG
>CAYFTS010000061.1:0-2211 GCA_964346135.1 uncultured Candidatus Bathyarchaeia archaeon
TAAACTTGAGTACCTAATTGTTCCTACATTCTACAAAAAAAGAGACGATTGGATACATATGATGGAGAACTCTATAGGAAAGGTTGCATACTACTTCAACAGCCATCGAATGATGCGCAGATATGTTACAGAAGCCTACCTGTAAGTCACAACGTCTGGTTTTGTACCAAAAAACGCGCGCGCCGAGCTTCCCAAGCAATTTGCTTCGGAGACACTGTTTCTACCCCATTATAGATAATTAAGTAATATATTCGAAAGAAGATTTTAGCGTCGATTTTATACTTCAAACCGATGTTAAATTCTACATTCCAGTAGAAATGTTGAATTTAGATCTCACCTATCTGCAATATATATGTTGCAGGAGCCAAAATTGACATTCGTCAATTCAACATTCTGGTAGCGAAATGTAGAATGCCTGTTGAAACAATCAGCACACAAAAGTTCAGAGCTATGCATGCATGCGCGCCCGCAACTTTGAAGCAAAAAGGCTAGGCTAACTCTTCAAAAAATGGCAGCCTATTTACCTTGTCTCTTCTGAACTCTTTTTTCAGTTCAAATTTTTATGCCGTATTCTTCTTCAATTGACTTTTTAGTTGCCTGAATAGCTACCTGTAATATATCTAAACCGTATTCTTTTTCAATTTCCTCTTTAGCTGCTTGGATGGCTACTTGAAGTATTTCTTCATTTGTGATGCCAGTTTTCTGAGATAAAAGTTGCTTAACCCTTTGAGTCTGTTTTTGAATGCTGGCGGAGACAGCTTCTTGAAACAGTTCCCTAAGCTTCTTATTTGGCTTGGGCATCTTCTTAGCCCTTTGTTTAGGTGTAGCTGATCTTTCCTCAATTGCTTGAAGAAACTCCATCATAGCATCTGCACTCTCAAAGGAGTTAACAAATTCCAACATTGGCTGAAGTGGATTTATAATGTTCCTCAAAAGTTGTAGTTCTTTCTTGATTTTCAAACTCTCTTCAAACTGAGGCTCCAACCTTGCTACCTTATTTTTTAGAGCTTTAATCTCGTGATCTTTCTCTCTCAATTGTGTCGTTAAATTGAGTAGGCTCTCTGCTGAGGGTTCATAGATCCTGAGGAACTCATAGGCTTTAGCGTATTCTTTACGGTGGACATCAACATTTCTAGTGATGTAATGCGCGTCAACTCCAAGGCTATGACCCATCCAAAATTTTACGTAAGCACCATCAGCTCTCATGTTGTTTCTGAAATATTTGCGTAGTCCATGCATTCTGACTCTTTTGGGCTTCCCTGCCTTTGGCTTCGTAAATTCTAGCTTTGATGCTATTCTCGCAAATTTGACGCTGAGACTTGCTACAGAAAATTGATCTCCTTTGACTTTACCTTGTTTCTCACTGGCAAAAACATAATTATCATCTTCAAGTGGCATCCTTGGCTTCAAATATTCCTGCAATTCTCTGAATCCATCTTCACCAATGAAAGTCCATCTATCTCCAACATGATCCTTGAGGCTGCTGCTTGGGAGCAAAATCCTCATGGGCAGTCTATCAGTTTCAAAGTCGTCTCTAATCTGCCAATACTTCAAGTTGACTGCAGTTCCACCTCTCATTCCAGACTCAGCCATGACAAGCCAAATTGCCCTGTCTCTTGGAGAAGCAAAGGTTAGAATTTGTTTGATCTCCTCTCTGGTCAGGTCACGGTTATGGTAAATCACACAAGCCCTTCTTGGCAACTCTACTTTTATTGGAATATTCCAAAAGCTCAGAAACGACTTGACCACACTTAGATAGTTTTTGACGCTTAAAGGAGCATATTTCTTCTTAATTACTGTATGATAGGACCTGATTAGATCATTCCATTCTTCAATGAAGACTTCTTTCTCAGTTTCTCCCTGTCTCTTTGTAGCTCGCCACTGCTCCACAATGTTGAAGAGATCTCTTCCATGCTCCTTGCAGAAGTCACCAAACATCTGAAAATAAGGCTTATAGGAACTCACTGTCTTGGGAGACTCACACCTTGAAGAAAGCCAATCCTCAACCCAATGATTGCCTTCCATGGCTTTTCACTTTGAATGTGTATTCAGAATATAGATTCAGAATTCATATTTTAAATATTTCGTTGAAATTCATAAGATAGTTAAATACAAACACTCCACCCCTAATTCATAACCATAAAGGAGAACAAAAATAAATGGAAAAAACTCTCTCCCCCCAAGAGCGCAAAAAACTCCAAAAAATAATGA
>CAYFTS010000062.1:0-8570 GCA_964346135.1 uncultured Candidatus Bathyarchaeia archaeon
AAGCTGCGAGACTCTTGTTTGGAAAGAAAGTGAAGAAACTACCTATAGTAGATGGAAACCGATTAGTAGGTCTGGTTACCTTAACCGACATAGCTCGTGCTGCAAGTCATGATAGAGAAATGATGGAACTAATTGAAGTACGCACGCAAGTCTTAGAGGCTTTTATGAAAGATTATCTTAAAGGAATTAGGACACTAAATACACGTGCATAACTTTTTGGGTGTTATGATAAAAAAGAGGGAAATGTTAAGGAATAGTTTATATAACATTGTTATAATATAGATTTAATTAGGTGAAATTCGTTGAGAACAAAAGTTGAAAAGGCTATTGAAGAGTTAAGACCTCATTTGCAAGCTGACGGTGGAGACATCGAATTAGTGGATGTGGACGCGGAAAAAGGCGTAGTAAAAGTCAAGTTAACAGGCGCATGTGTCGGCTGCCCTATGTCTCAAATGACTCTTCAATTGGGAGTGAAACAGTTTTTAAGGAAAAAAATACCTGAAATCAAGTTGATTGAAGCCATCTAACAAATGGCGTACGATACAGTTTCGAACTCTACAGTGCAGTGTTTCACGATTTCAGGTTTCCATATCCAGCACTAGAGATGCATCTATCTGAATCGAGAATTGAAATCAGATTTTTTCGCTTTTTGGTAATTTAGTCAAAAGAGTAAAAAGTACGTGTGTGCTACCACTGCGGTGAGGCGTCTAGAGTTTTGTTGAGTTCGAAACAAGCTACAAAGCTGAGAAAGTTGAGGATAGCTGGAGTGTGTGGTGTACTAACCCCTATTATTGTCCTCACTTCAATATTACTTGCAATTCACTATTCTCCATGGTTTAATTGGACGGAAAACGCTCTAAGCGACTTGGGAGTTCAAGGCACCGCTGCAATCTTATTCAACTCAAGCCTCGTCGTCGGTGGAGTCCTCACAGTCATTTTTGCAATTGGTCTCAGAGAAATTCTACTGAACAAGACTTTAGGTCGAATAGGAACGCTAATCTTCATTTTAGATGGGGCTATACTCTCCGCCATAGGCATATTCCCAGAAACAGCCGGCGATATACATCTCTACGTTTCAGTGGCCTTTTTCATGTTACTTCCAATGTCACTGTTTCTCAATGGAGTTGCAATGATGCAAGAACCCTCTGAAAGAAAACTAGGTTTATTCACAGTCATAGCGGGTATAGTTGCAGCTACGATTTGGATGCCTACATGGAGCGCCGTTGCTATTCCCGAAATAATTGCCGCTCTCGCAGCCTCAGTGTGGTCCATTGTCTTAGGCATCAAATTGTCCAAACAAGCTTCCCAATATCAACTTCAAACCGAATAGGGGAACAGAGCGCGCAAAAAGTTTCATAAAGGGTTTCAGTGTAAGTGTTATCTATGAGACAGGAAAAACTTGTGAAACTGCTTTGTGAACTGATTAAAAATTCTAGGCGAAGCGACAGAGACTTAGCAAGAATCCTAGGTTTTTCTCAGCCTTCAGTCAGTCGTTTAAGGAAGATTCTGGAAAAAGAAGCGATATTACAGTACACTGCAATCCCAGATTTTTCCTACTTAGGTTTTGATTTGATAGTTTTCACCCTTTACCGTATGAAAGAGTCTTTGCAGCCTCTTAGGGAGAAGGCGGAGAAATGGCTGAAAGAACAACCCAACATAGTGTTTTCAAGTGAGGGCCAGGGAATGGAAGCAGACAGAGTTATGATTTCAGTGCACAGAGATTACGCAGACTTTTCAGAATTCCACCAGAAATGTAGAAGAGAATTGGGTCCATACATCGAAAATTTCAAAACTTTTCTCGTGAGTTTGAAAGGAAACGAAATATGGCGACCCTTCACATTCAACGACCTAGTGTCGCATGCGATGCCTAATCTTTCTGCTATTGACTCTCAAAGGCGAATATGGAAACATTCTATTCCCTCTAATCTTTTGGAGGCTGGTCCTGTTCTTGACGTTAGGGAACGGGATTCAATTATTGCGACGTACACATCAGCTGCGGATAAGATGAAGGTCTTCTCAGCTTTTATACGTGAGGGACTTGAGAGTGGAGATGCCGTGTTTTATGTTTACCCCGATGAGGAGAGCGAAACCGTTAGGGCTAAGCTGGAGGTATACGGAGTCGACGTGGAAGAATATGAAAAAGATTAGATTCTGCACTTAGAGAGCTTAGGTGAATTTTTCATGCTAGATGAAAAAGTAGATTTTGAAAAGGCGATTACCCATGGTTTAAACTTGTGGATTGAGGCTAAGAAGAAAATGTACAAATACTCAAGAATCATCGGAGACATTGGAGACTTTTCTTTTGTTAGCGGACAATGGCAGAAGTAAGTTATGGATTATTGGCTAGACCCTAGATGGAATGACCCAAAAGTCTCGGAATTGGTAGAATTTAAAGGACCAGCAGGAGTAGTGTACAAACCTTTCTTAATTGAAATCACCGCCATCAATGTAGAGCACATGAGTGAAGCACAGGTTCGCGACATACTCAAAGCTTTTGGTGGAGGAAAAAGCCCGCCGACAAGATTTATTGACTTGCTTGAGTATGTGGATGCTTTCTCTAAGAGAATTGACTTGTCTCATAAGGAGTTTATCGGTCGCAAGTGTTTGTTAGAGTTTGACCCAACTTCCGACTACGAAAATATTGTCGAGGATTTTGTGAAATAATCCATGGCGAATGTTGAACCTACCTACGTTTTCACATCGGCTACTAGCCCTCTCCACAAACATCTAGCTAAAAATCTTGCTATCAAATTCTTTCTAATGTCTATCTCAGCATCCGCCATAAAACCAAAATCTGAAAATGCGGTTTTTATACCTGCTAACAACACAGACTTAATCTCAGACTCCATCGATAAAGTTATAAAAACTCACTCAAAAGCAAACATATCAATAGTCTTTGACGGACTATCTGATCTCCTGTCATCACTTGACCCGGAAAGAACTTTCACTTTCCTCGGTCATATATTACAAACATTATCATCAGAAAGAACAACTGTTCTCTTCCTCCTTAATACAGGTGCCCACGACATGAAGATCGTTTCAAGATTAAGAAGTATGTTTTATGATCAAATGGTTTATAGGAAAGTGGGGTTGCAGGCAGTTAAGCTGTCTTAAGTCGAATAGCGCTAGCAACTTTTGACAGTTAGAGTATGTATGTACCTGTTCAACGCAGAAAACATGAGACAGCGCATTACATTCTCGGTTGCAATAACATCCTGCGCTTGAACAATCTAACAGTTATGTATATGTAATACATATACTCAATTCATCAAATCTATATGTGCATATACGGAAAATTTAAAGAAAAAATGGAGGTTTGCTGGAGATATCTCCACAGGTCTAGGATTTAGCTGGAAGGATAGTTGTTTACACTGTCCATAATAGCTATGGAAAACTCTCAGGAATTGCTCTGGTTGGGTAAAGAAGTTGAAAAGTCTTGTCCACAATGGCGTTCTGGTGTCTAAAAAATACGAAGGGCAAGGGTTCCGTATCAAAATAGAAGGTAAGATTGTCGATTTGACGCTTGAACAAGAAGAGATGGCAGTTGCATGGGTCAAAAAGCTAGGAACCGACTATGTTAACGATAGAGTATTCGTAAGAAACTTTTTTCGAGACTTCTGCAAAGCGCTCAACTTAAAGGGCAAGCCTTCTCCAGAAGACTTCGATTTCTCCGAGATTAAAAGACACGTTGACAAAGAACGCGAAATCAAGCTAAACCGCTCTAGAGAAGAAAAGAAAAAACTTGCTCAAATGCGCAAAGCAGTTAGAGAAGCTAACAAGGAAAAATATGGATATGCTTTTTTAGACAACCTTAAAGTAGAGATAAGCAACTACACTGTTGAACCTCCATCGATTTTTATGGGACGCGGAAAACATCCGTTGCGTGGGCGATGGAAACATGGTGCCAGAGAGAATGATGTTGTGTTGAATCTCTCTCCAGACGCTCCCATTCCTAAAGGCAATTGGAAAGAAATAGTTTGGCAACCCGATTCGATGTGGGTAGCTAGGTGGAAAGACAAACTTACGAACAAACAAAAATATGTGTGGCTTTCTGATTCCTCTCATCTTAAACAGATGAATGACATTAAGAAATTTGACAAAGCAAACGAATTGAAAGAGCGAATCAATGATCTCCGAGCCTATATCATGACTAATCTTAGCTCAGAAGATGTATCGAGACGAAAAGTTGCCACCATCAGCTACCTAATAGACACTTTGAAGTTACGTGTAGGAGACGAAAAAGAAAGAGATGAGGCTGACACTGTAGGCGCAACTACCCTTAGATCAGAACATGTTGTCATCGGCGCAAATGGAAAGACTACCTTTGATTTTCTGGGAAAAGACGCGGTGAGATGGCGAAAAGAAATAACGTTGCCTGAAATTGTTGTTAATAATCTAATAGAATTCATAGGAGACGCAAAATCAGCTATATTTGAAGGCGTTAGATCCAAACATGTCAATCTTTTCCTAAACGAAGCCATGTCTGAATTAACAGCAAAAGTCTTCAGAACATATCACGCCTCTGAAGTTGTTAAAAAATTTCTAAAAAATGCAGAAATTCCCAATGCAGATCCCGATTTTATGAAGAAACACATAGCAAAAATGGCTAACCTTCAGGCAGCTATTGTTTGCAACCACAAGAAGAAAACCCCTAAAAACTGGCGAAAATCCTTGGAGAAAAAGAAAGAGAGGCTCGGAAAACTTAGAGCTAAAAAGTCAAAGGGAAAAGTCAAAGCTCTGCGGTTGAAAATAAAGGAAATGAAAGCGACTAGAAACTATAATTTACGGACATCTTTGAAAAGCTACATTGATCCTCGCATATATTATGAGTGGGGGAAGAAAGTAGAGTTTGACTGGAAACTTTATTATCCAAAAGCTCTTCAACGCAAATTCTCATGGGTTGAGCGGGATTTGATTAACTCTTTATCCTCTTGTGATGACAAACTTGATGCAAATTCAAATCCGAAACATTTTATCTAGATGAATCGTAAGTTTATCCGTTGACTTGTTTTTTAGTTACCCTTTGAAACGTACCTATTCCCATTTCAGAGAGTTTGTGCATGAAAGGCTGCGGCTCTAAACATTCTGGAGCAATAACTCCCATAGCTTCTATTTCTCCTTTAGCAAGCATTTTTGCGGTCGCAGCTGCGGGAATGGGAACAAAACCGTTCGTGGTGCCGTATCTTCGCATCCATTCACGCATGTCGGATATTGATGTATTGAGGTAGACGTATTCTTCCACTTTTTTGCCAGCTTTTTCACCTATTACTTGCACAGCTAGGCATGAAAACACTTCTTCTCCACTAAGTTTGTGAGTTTCAAAAGTTTTTCCCATTTCTTCGATTTTTTCTATTGCTGGTTTTGTCAGTTTGAGCAGGACATCTAGGGGCTTCACTTTTGCTCCTTTAACCTCTATGGGCTCTCTGCTTGCAAAGCCTAAATTTATTAGAATTCCCGCTATTATGTCAGGTGACATTTTGATATCAACGTATTTTACGCCTTTACCTATGAAGTGGGGCAGCGTCACAATCTCCTCATGTTCTACCCAGCAAACGGTTTGTGACCCCATCGGCTCTGGAAACGTGTGGTTTTCAAATCCACTGAAAGGTGGATACGTTTTGTATTCTCTATTCTCGTACACTATTGGATCTGCTGTCCATTCCAACAAAGCTATTTCAACAGACCATCCAGGCGACCATGTGGGAACCATTTTTTCTTCTTCTGATGGCCACCACCATGATGACTTTATGTGGATTTCTTCAACTTTGTCTAGGTGATCTGCAGCATATCTGGTGAGTACGTTGGTGACTCCTGGAGTTATGCCTTGATGCTTGACGGCGGTTAGTCCTGCTTTCTTCCATTTATCGCTGTTTTCAAGTTGTTGTAGGAATCTCTCTCGTAGAGGCCAGTCTTCGGCAAAGTCGATGTAGTTTGCTCCGTGTTTTAGCGCCGAATTGAATATGGGTAAGTTATAATCAGTTAGAGTGGCATTTACTGCAACACTAGCGCCCTTTATCACTTTTGCAAGGTCGTCCCTGTTGCCTGCGTCTACGCGTTCAGTTGAAAGCTTACTGTTATCGATCTTTTTGGCTACTCGTTGCAGAAGTTGCGTGTTTATATCCGCTAAAACAACTTTGTCAATTTCAGGATCTTCCGCGAGAATTTTAGCTATAACTGAACCTTGAGCGCCAGCACCAATTACACATATCTTCATATAACTTCCAACCTTAAAGAATTCTTATCATACTACGTCACTCTATATATATGTATTTAAGATTCGTTCATTGCTTCTTTCAACTTTCGTTATTTCGAAAGCCTATCTTTAAACCATTTCTCCTCATGTTATGACATGAAAACCATTTATAATTCGTTGATTAAATGCTTATTCTGGATGAAAAACATGCTTGTTACAAATAAGGAAATTTTATCCACAGCTATGGCTAAAGGCTACGCTGTTGGCGCTTTTAACATTAGCAACCTAGAGTCTTTGTTAGCAGTTGTTGAAGCTTCTGCTGAAGAACAGTCGCCTGTAATTGTTGCAGTGACTCCTAGTTCCATCAAGTACGCTGGCTTAAGATACTTAGCTGGAATGGTGAAAACTGCAGCAGAACCAGCTTCAGTACCTATGTCTTTGCATTTGGATCATGGACAAGATGTAGAAACTGTTTCAAAATGTATTGATTCTGGTTTTACTTCTGTGATGATTGATGGGTCACATCTAAATTTTGAAGAAAACGTGTCTTTAACAAAACGTGTTGTAGACTTGGCTCATTCAAAAGGCGTGTCTGTTGAGGGAGAGCTTGGAAGACTTATGGGCATAGAGGAGTCAACTGTTGAAGGGAAGGATGCCGTATTAACTGATCCCAATGCAGCTATGGAATTTGTTGAACGAACTGATGTGGACGCGCTTGCGGTGGCAATTGGCACTTCTCATGGTGCCTACAAGTTTAAGGCAAAGCCAAAACTGGATTCTGAAAGGTTGAAGTCTATTAGACAAAAAGTCAACATTCCGCTAGTTTTGCATGGAGCATCCGGCGTTCCATCGTGGATAATTAAGAAGGCAATAAAGTATGGTGCTGAACTAAGTGGGGCTAAAGGAATCCCGGACGAACATATTGTGAAGGCTATTTCTTTGGGAATATCAAAAATAAACATTGACACAGATTTGCGGTTAGCTTTCACAGGTACAATCCGCGAAGTTCTAACTACTTCGCCGAAAAATTTTGACCCGAGAAAGATTTTGGGTCCAGCGGAAGAAGCTATGAAAGAGGTTGTTAAGAGTAAAATGCGTTTATTTGGGAGTTCAGGTAAAGCTTCCTAAGAGTAAGAAGGAAACGATAAATGAAAATTGGAATATTGAGTGGGGGTGGAGACGCTCCTGGAATCAATGCTGTAATAAGGGCTGTTGTTAGAAAAGCAATCAAAAATTATGGTTATGAGACTGTTGGTGTTAAGAACGGGTGGCGCGGACTAATTGAAGGCGATTTTGCCTCGCTTGGTTTAAACGAAATTTCTGGGATACTTCCTCGTGGAGGCTCCATTCTCGGGACTTCAAGGACTAATCCCTTTAAGTACGAAGGCGGAGCGCAGAAAATTCTGAAGAACATTAAGGAAAAGGGCATTGACGCTTTAGTTGTTATTGGAGGAGAAGACACTTTAGGCGTAGCTTACAAGCTTTATGAAATGGGACTTCCATGTATTGGGGTGCCTAAAACTATTGACAACGATTTGGTTGGTACTGACTATACTTTTGGTTTTAACACTGCGGTTTCTATAGCCACTGAGACGCTTGACAGGCTTCATACTACAGCAGAGGCTCATCATAGGGTGATGATTCTTGAAGTGATGGGTAGATATACCGGTTGGATTGCATTGGAGGCTGGGCTTGCTGGAGGAGCAGATGTCATTTTAATTCCTGAAAAACCGTTTGAAATTGATGAAGTTTGTGAATACATCAAACAACGACAAAAGCGCGATATAAACTTCAGCATGGTCATCGTGGCTGAAGGAGCGAAACCCAAAGAATGCGGAGAAATTCTTTATGGAGACGGCGAAGATGAGTTTGGACATGCAAGGCTTGGCGGCATAGGCTATCATCTTGGAAAAGAAATTGAAAAGAAGACGGGTATTGAAACGAGAGTTGTGGTTCTTGGTCATCTTCAACGGGGTGGTTCTCCAACAGCTTTTGACCGGATTTTAGCTACAAGGTATGGCATAGCATCTATAGATCTTGTTCACGAAGGAAAGTTTGGATGTATGGTTGCTATTCAAGGAAATAAGATTGTTTCTGTTCAGTTGAAGGATGTTGCGGGTAAACGAAAAACTGTTGATTTAAAGCTTTATGAAATAGCAAGCGTATTCTTTGGTTAAAAAGGTTAGTAAATGACCCGTAAACCTTGTTAGCATCGTAGTAAATTTCTAATGCAACTTGAAATGATTGACAGATAGAATATTTCTTCACAAACCATTAATTGTACTTCAAATGAAATAATAGGTTACTGCAAAAAGGAGAATGGAGGTGATGTTTTGTTTAAGAAAAAACAAATTTTAACTGTGGCCAGTATTGCAAT